>JBFKKS010000053.1:0-12858 GCA_041630955.1 Nevskiales bacterium | reverse complement strand
TGGCATCGGCTCTGGCCATGGCCTTTACTGATCGAATGATGCTCGGCACCGCTGCCCATTTACCCAAAGAGGCCAAACTCTAGGAGGCAACCATGCTCATCCTCGTAACGGGATTGCTAATCATCAATGTCGGTCTGGTTATCACTCTTATCTGGTACAAGACCGTAATTAATGATGAGTTAGCCAGTTTGCGTGCCCGTGCTGAAAACCTGGACCCCGAAGCCGCCGCCCCACCACCGGATATCAAGGATATCTACGCCGACCTCAAGGGCGGCCTGATCACCATAGAGATTCTTAACCCCATGGAACTGGCCGCCAAGGAATCCTGGTTTGCCGGCATCTTTGGCAGCCTGGCGCCCGCGGCACTCAGGCGACTGATATATCAACGTGCCGGTAAGATAACTAAAAGCATGCTGGCCGATTTTGGCGTTGACGGTGAAATAGGTATTCACCATGGCAATTAGCTTCACGCTTTGGGTTGTCAGCCTGCTGGCACTGTCGATGCTCGCTGCACGCGGTATATTCACGCTACGGCGTGACATGCAATCCACGGGACGGCAGATTCACCGCTGCGCGGTGCATCAACGCGAACTGCTGCAAGTAATTGAGAATCACCGCCTACTGCAGGACGTTCAGAACGTCACGGAAAGCCTCGTCGATGAAGGCACTGCGATGGTCCGTACCATCCATAAGGAAATCGCCAACATTCCTTTTGAAATTCTTGAGGCGATTCCGACGACCCGTGGCACAACACGGGTTGTGCGAGGCGTACATGACGTGACCGCCGACAGCATCTATGCCGGAATTGCGGTTGCCAATCGCATGCTTGGGCGTAAGGTGCGTAAAAGCATGCGGGTCAAAGACGATATCGACCTGGCTGACAACGAGCCAACAGACAAAGAATAACGACAGCGATGGCCAGGCCAAGCACCCGTCTACTACTGCTACTGGCAATGCCTGCCCTGCTGCTGGGAGCCAGCCTGGTAGCACTGCCCTGGGTAATCAAGACAGGCACGGTGCACTGGCTTGAACAGCAAGGCATGCAGGCAAGGATCGAGAATATTGATCTCAACCTGTTCACTGCCACCGCCAGCGTTCATGACGCATCTAGCGTTAATGATGAAGGACGTGGATTCCAGCTCAAGCAAGTCAGCATCGGCTGGCGTTACCTGCCCCTGTTCAAGCGGCGCCTGCATCTGACCGAGCTCAGCATTAACGGACTAATGCTGGATATTGCCCGCCAGGGGGCATCGCAATCTTCACTGGAGGTTGCCGGTCTGACCATGACTTCCGGCCAGTCCGAAGGTGAGGCAGGCAAAAAATGGGGCATTGGACTGGACAAGACCACAATTGAAGCCACTTCAATCTCCTATATCGACCCACTACTTAAACAAAGCATCGTGCTACAGGCCTCTACGATCAGCGATTTCGCAACCTGGGCAGAAAGCCAGCCGATCGAATTCAGCACGCAGGCATCAATGGCCGGCGGCGATGTGCGTGTACAGGGTCAAATCCAGCCCTTCGGCGAAACAATTGAAGCCACGCTGCGCATCCAGGCAGAGGCCCTGCCGCTGGCCACGACTGCGCCATTATTACCATCCGATGACTTGCGCCTGGACGGTCTGCTGCATGCCGACATGTCGCTGGTAGGCCAGTATTCAGCCAGTGGTGGTACCTCATTAAGCGTGTCCGGTGACAGCCGGCTACGCCATTATCATGTCGGCATGGCCGAACCACCCCTGGACGTTGGCGGGGACCTGACCCACTGGCAGGGCACGATCAAGCTCACTCTGCCCAATGAGGGCGAGCCTGATGTTTCCGGTGAGGGCAAATTGGCGTCCAGCGAAATCCGTGTAACTGAACGAAAAACAAGCGCTGACCTGCTTTACCTCACCTCGCTCGATATGCCCGCCATCCGCATAGAATCCCTCCAGCAAATCAATATCGAGCGCATCCAGGTGGGCGCCGGTAACGCGCTTGTACATGCCGAAACGAATGAAACCGACACAACCCAAGGCAGCGGAAAACCACAACCGCTGAATCAGTGGCAAGGCCTGACTGCCACCGGCATCAGTCTGCATGACAAGGCCGTGAATATCGATGAACTCCAGCTTGATGGCGTCCAGTCAAAGCTATCACGCAATGCCCAGGGTCAATGGAATATCCTGCAAGCGATAGAAAGCAGCCTGCCCCCAACTGCCAAGACCACAGCCCCTGAATCCGATGCTGCCAGCGCACCACAACCCCTGCGCATCGGCATGGTTCGTGTTGGCGGGGATAGTCGTATTCAGATCAACGACGCCACGGTTAAACCGAGTTTTTCAGTCGATCTGAACCAGATCCAGATCACGCTGCAGAACCTGAATAACCAGCAGCCCGATCAGCCCAGCCCCCTGCAAATCCAGGCCGGGGTGGGCAACTATGGTGAACTCAAGCTGGACGGCCAGGTTCGCCCATTCCTCAGCCCTGCTGATGTGCAGCTAAAGGGAAAAATCAGCGGCATCGACACCGTGCCACTCTCGGGTTTTGTACAACAGCTGATTGGCCACCGCATCAGACAGGGCACGGTTTCCGGTGACCTGGACATCAACATCGAACAGGGCCAGATCAACTCCTCCGTCGATCTGGTGCTCAACAAACTGCAAATCGCAACCCTAAAAGGTGAGAGCGGTGAGTTCGAGAAATTGACGGGCATGCCGTTGGGCACCGCGCTCAACTTGCTGCGTGATCGCGATGAAAATATTCGCCTCAAGCTACCAATAGCCGGTGATGCGGCCAACCCTGATATCAACATCGGCGATGTGATTCGCAAGGCGGTTTTCAAGGCCGTCCAAAAGGCGGTGCTGACCTTTTATTCGCCACTGGGTGTGATTAACGTCGGCGACAAACTCATTCAATTTGCCACTGCACTGCGATTTGACCCGGTTGAATTCAGCCCCGGCGAAAGCCAGTTGTCTGCCGATGCGACTGCCTTGCTGGCCAAATTGACTGACGCCCTGTTACAACGACCCAAGATGCAAATCTCGATCTGCGGCGCGGCCGTGCCCTCAGATCGGCAGGTACTGGCCGAACGCATCGCTGCGGCCAATACCCGCCTGTTCGGGCTATACAAACCCGACCCCGAACCTGAGGCCGTACCGGAAGAACAACTGTTGGATCTCAGTCGCCAACGTATGCTCACGGTCGGTAATTACCTGAGCGACAATGGTATCGCCGAAGACAGGTTTATTCTCTGCGATAGCGAAATCAGCGAGGATACTGAGGCTCGACCAAGTGTGAGTCTCTCACTTTAAGCACACTAGAGTTTCTGCTCACCTGCCACAATCGCCTTATACAGCTTCGCATCCACCGGCAGGTATTCCCCCTTGATCAGGGCGTACACCGGCTCACCACAGGCATCGGGATCAAAGCCCTGCTCCTTCAATTCCACCTTACGGAATTTGAAGGTACCCGTGACTTCCTGCGCCTCACGGAAGCGCAGGAACAGTGGCACCGCGTAAGACGGTAAGGCCTCGCTGATCTCATCGGCAAAGGCCTTCAGGTCGAACTGCTGGAGATCACAGTTGGGCGTAATCGCCGCCATGCCGGCACGGCCATCGGCACCCGGCACCTGCACGCCATACACACAGGCGGCCTCGACCTGGGGCCAGGCGCCTATCGCCCCTTCAACCTCGGTAGTGGCCACGTTCTCACCCTTCCAGCGGAAGGTATCACCCAGTCGATCGACAAAGGCAATGTGCTTGTAACCCTGGTTTTTGACCAGATCGCCCGTGTTGAACCAGCAATCGCCAGCCTTGAATACGTTGCGAAGCAGCTTCTTCTCACTGGCGGACTTGTCCGTATAGCCTTCAAAGGACAGGCGCTCGGTGACCTCCGTAATCAGCAGGCCGTTCTCCCCACGCCCCACCTTGACCAGCTGCCCCTTTGCGTCACGAGCTGGCTCGTCGGCCTCGATGTCGTACTTCACAACCGCAAACGACATGGGGCAGAAACCGGCGGTACGGTCCATATTAAAGGCGTTGGTAAAGACCAGATTTCCTTCACTGGCGCCATAGAACTCATTGATGTGTTCAATGCCATAGCGCTGCTTGAACTCGTCCCAGATTTCGGGTCGCAGACCATTACCCAGACAGGCGCGTATACGATGCTGCTTCTCAGCCGGCTTTTCTGGCTGTGCCAGCAGGTATCGGCACAGCTCGCCGATGTAGCAGAAGACGGTGGCATCGTAGGCCACGATCTCGTCCCAGAAACGGCTGGCGCTGAACTTGCGCGAAACCGCGATGGACGCCCCCACACCCAAGGCGGCTGAAAAGGCCAACGTCAGTGCATTGTTGTGATAAAGCGGCAGGCAGCAATAAAAGACATCATCCGCTTTCATGTGCATTGAGGCCTGCCCCATGGCATAACAGGCGCGCATCCAGCGCAGGTGAGTCATCACCGATGCTTTGGGCAATCCTGTCGTGCCGGAGGTGAAAATGTAATAGGCCGGCTGGCCGAGCAAAACGCCGGCCGTGGTATCCGGATTATGCGCCGGCATGACCGCCAGTTCCTTGTCCAGATCCACATAACCCTTTGGTGCGCTGTGACTACCGTCCTCCGACAGATGCAACCGGCCTCCCTCGCGCAACCCCTGGTCCAGCGTCTTACTGACCTCTTCCAGTGCCTCAACCAGTTCTTCTCCAACGATGATGAACCTGGGCGCCACCAGTGTGAGGCTATGAATCAGCACATCACCGCGCTGAGAAGTGTTGATCATGCTCACCACCGCGCCAAGCTTGACGATGCCGGCTACAGCAATCAGCACTTCTGGCCGGTTCTCCATGAACAGCGCCACGGCATCGCCGCTTTTCACGCCCTGCCCCTGCAGGTAATGCGCGATGCGGTTGGCCTGTTCGTTGAACTCGTGGTACCGAATCTGCCGATTGTCAAACTTGATGGCGATATTGTCCGGATTCTTGCGGGCCTGTTCTTCCAGCAGTGCGCCTATGGAATAGGCCTTGTCCTTGTTCAGCAACAGGCCCTTCGCCGTGGCGATACCGCTACCCAGTGCATGTGGCGCACCCTTGGCCGCCCCCCGCGCCATATCCAGAAAACCGATCGTACCTGCTGGCTTGATCCGCGCCTTGATTCGTTCAATAACCATATTGGTTTTTCCTTTATATCAGTCGCACTGATGCTGAGTAGCTCGTGTAAGCTATGCGCCCCGACAGCGCCGTCATCGAGGCTGATTATGACCAAGCGCAGTAACGAATGGAATTCACCCCGGCACCCACACTGACCCATGCTGCTTAACCTGCGCGATATTTCGCTGCGCTTCACCGACTTACCGGTTCTTGATGAGGTCGATCTGACCATCGAGGCAGGCGAACGCGTGTGTCTGGTGGGGCGCAATGGTGCAGGCAAGTCGACCCTGATGAAGGTGATTGCGGGTGATCTGCAACCTGACGACGGTGAGATCATCCACAGCGACACGCTGCGTATCTCACGACTGATCCAGGAAGTGCCGAACGACATGCATGGGCCGGTGTTCGATATCGTCGCCAGCGGGCTGGGGCGTATTGGCGCGCTGCTGCTGGAACAGATAAGTGCCGTTGACGATCATGCCAGGCAGGCTCACCTCCTGCATGAACTTGAAGCCCTGGGTGCGGCCGATGCCCGCACCCGTGTGGCCACCACGCTGTCGAGAATGAAGCTGGACGGTGAAAAGCGTTTCGAAGACCTGTCCGGCGGCCTCAAAAGACGCGTCCTGCTGGCGCAGGCACTGGTCAGTGAGCCCGACCTGCTGCTGCTGGATGAACCCACCAACCACCTGGATATCGAGGGCGTGGCCTGGCTGGAAAACTTCCTACTTGCGGCCAACTGTGCACAGGTCTTCATCTCGCATGACCGAGCCTTCGTGGATCGCCTCGCTACGCGCATCGTGGAAGTGGACCGCGGCAAGCTGTATAGCTGGCCCGGGCGCTACGCCGAGTACCGCAGGAACAAGGCGGAAGCATTGCAACTGGAAATCGAATCAAACCGCGAGTTTGACAAGCAACTGGCCAAGGAAGAAGAGTGGATACGCCGCGGTGTCAAAGCTCGCACCAAACGCAATATGGGCCGCGTACGCCAGCTCGAACAGATGCGTGAACAGGTTGCCGCGCGGCGCAAATACGGCAAGCGGGCCGAGATGCGTGCCCAGTTCGGCGAGGCCAGCAGCAAACGCGTCATCGAGGCCCACAAGGTCACGGCCAGCATTGCTGGCCAGCCCATCGTCACGAACTTCAGCCTCAAGATTCAGCGCGGCATGTGTATTGGCGTGATGGGGCCCAACGGCTGTGGCAAGAGTTCATTGCTGAGACTGTTACTGGGTGAAATCGCCCCCGAACAGGGCAGCCTGAAGTACGGCGAGAACCTGCAGATTGCCTACTTCGACCAGGGGCGCAGCCAGCTTGATCTGGAACGCACCGCCGCCTGGAACGTGGCAGACGGGGCCGAGCGTATCGAATTCGAGGGCAAGGACATGCACATCCTTGGTTACCTCAAGGCCTTTCTGTTCACGCCCGAACGGGCCCAGACGGCGGTCAAGTTGCTGTCCGGTGGTGAGCGTAACCGCCTGCTGCTGGCCCGCCTGTTCTCGCAGCCTTCCAATGTGCTGGTGCTCGACGAGCCCACCAATGATCTCGATGTGGAAACGCTGGAACTGCTTGAAAACCTGGTCAACAACTACCCGGGCACGGTGATCCTGGTTTCGCATGACCGCGCCTTTGTAAACGCGGTGGTCGACGGCCTGCTGACCTACCAGCCGGGTCATGGCTTTGACTACACGGTTGGCAACTACGAGGACTGGCAACGCCAGGACGCCATCAACCGACAACCTGTGGCAGCGGCAAAAAAAGCCGCCCCCAAACCGGCTCAGGCCAGCGGCAGCCGCAAACTCTCCTACCGCGACCAGCGTGAACTCGACTCACTGCCCGAGGCCATCGAGGCACTCGAAAACGACATTGAAGCCTTCCACCAGCAAATGGCCGCCCCCGAGTTCTACCAGCAAGATGCCGAAGTCATCAAGGAAGCCCAGATCCAGATGGCCGAGCTGCAGAAGCAGCACGATGCCCTGTTCGAGCGCTGGCAGGAACTGGAAGCGATGCAAGCCAGGCTGCGAGATTCATAGCTGGCAGGCCGGATTCACAAACCTATCAGGCAAAAAAAGGCCAGACATTAAAGTCTGGCCTTTTCTATCATGATGTTAACTGTCTGGCGCAGTACGCACTCTAACTTGGTTCTGGACCGGGATCGTCTTCACAAGGCGGGAAAGCCTCCTCTTCATCAAGCTCGGCAATAATCTTTTCAAATACATTTTCGCAGGCCCGATCACTTGCATGGGGTTCTTCGGAATCGCAGTCCATCGCCTCACAATAGGCGTTACAGAGGCCGAATAATCTACCTTCGTAGCCGCTACAAATCTGTTCTTCGGAGGGGGTTTGGCCATCAGGCGTCTTGGCGAATACAGAAAAAGACACGCCAAGGCTTAAAGTTAGTACAGAGAAATACTTAATCAGCTTCATGTTAAATTCCTTTTAGTTTTCGGGTTAAATTCCTTTTAACCCCGGAATACAACTATAGTTTAGAGTTCTTCTTTTTTAAAGAATCGCATTAGTGTGAAGAACTCAAACTGCTTAGCGCTAATATGCCATTTGGATGTTTGTTTAGAAGGGACTCTTCATGCCGGCCTTAACGCATAACAACCCCCGACTCGCCCTTATCTGCCTTGCCCTCAGCCTCACGGCCTGTGGTGGCGGAGGCGGTATCCCATCAGACGGTGGCACCAACACCGCCAGCTTCGCCGACGCCCAGCGTGCCCAGTGCATCAAGAAAAGCCCGTTTCTCGAAGTTGGCAAGGGTATTGATGCACCCAGCAATACGCTGGCCATCAAGCCAGCCACGGTAGGTGCCTCTGTAGGCAAGGCCGGCGGCGACTGCTCAGGCAACAAACAATTCCGTTTCGGCTCCGGCCTGCATGACATCACCGGCCCGGTGGCCAACACCAATGGCATGGGATGGGAGAACCCGGAACAGGTACTCAGTGGTCTGCAACAGCGGCAATACGCCCGTGCCTTTGTCATTGAATCGCCCTGCAACGGTAAACGCATTCTGTTCATGTCCACCGATACCGGCATGGTGTTCGGGTCAATGCGTTTTGCTGTGCTGGAGGCTATCGCTAACGATCCAGACTTAGCAGCTCATTACGGCCCTGAAAATGTAATGATTTCGGCTACCCATACTCATCAGGGCCCCGGTGGCTATGCCCACCATGAGGCCTTTAACTTCCTGCATTACGGCTTCGACCAACTCGTACTGGATACGATTGCCAACGGTATGATCGAGGCCATCCGCCTGGCCCATGCCAATATAGAAGCCCATCCACAAACCGCGCCGATCGGGCTGGCGGTTGGCGAACTGCTCAACACCAACATCAATCGCTCACTGTTTGCCTTTGAACAAAACAACGAAGCCGAGCGCAATGAGTTTCTGAACAAACGTGGGGAACAAGTCACGAATGACAAGCGCTTTGTGCAACTGAACCTGGTGCGTAATAACAGTTCAGCCGTGGGTGTCATCAACTGGTTCGGGGTTCATCCCACTATCATTGGTCCGGAGCTCAACCTGGTCAGCTCAGACATGAAGGGTTATGCCTCACAGGGCTTCGAACGCATCATGCGCACGGACTACAACGCCACGCCGGGGCCTGACAATTTCGTCGCCGCCTTTGCCCAGAAAGACGAAGGGGATGCCTCGCCCAACATCTTTATCCTGGAGCGTCCGCACCCCGACCCCACCCGTGGCGGCGGCAAGGACCCCTACGAATCCAGCGCCATCTCCGGCACCAAGCACCTGGCCAAGGCACTGGAATTATTCCAACAGGGCACAGTACTGAAGGGACCGGTGGACTACCGTTTCTTCCACGTGAAAATGGATGAGGTAACCGTTACTGATCCGGTCGTGCTGGCTTCACTGGAGCACCCCCCTGAACTCGACACGCCGGACAAGCGTACCTGCGTAGGCGCTATGGGAGTTTCATTTGGCGCCGGCGCTGAGGACGGCCCCGGGTTTTCGTCAGAGGGTGTGACCTGCAATGACGACCCGGACGTGATTCAGGCGGCAGCCGATGACTTCATGACCGGTAGCCAGGGTTTGGTGCCCCCCAATATCGCCTCGACAGCTGTGTTATGCAACGTCGAACAGCAGCCATTGATCGACCTGGCCTGCCATGCCGAAAAGCCGATCCTTTTAGTATTCGGCCCGCCGGTTGAAGCCGAAGCCAATGTGCTGCCCTTACAGCTTTTCCGTGTCGGCAACCTGGCCATTCTGGGCACCCCCTGGGAAGTCACGACCATGTCGGCAAGACGCATACAGAAACTCTTATTCCCTGCCCTTGCGCCAATCGGTATCGACACCATCGTGATCGCAGGACTCGCCAATGAATATGCGAACTACCTGACCACCCGGGAGGAATATGCGGTACAACACTACGAAGGTGCCTCCACCTTATACGGACCCTGGTCGCTGGCGGCCGTACAACAGGAAACCCGCCGCCTGGCTCGAAGCATGGCCGACGGCACGCCCCTGGACCCCGGCCCCGACTACATCGAAGGTACTCCGCGCACACAACGCAGCCCCTATTCACCCTCGGATACCCCGGCAGCCGGTACCAGTTTCGGCGACCTGATCACCGATGTCCCCGCTACCGCCGCACCGGGCGAGACGGTGCGGGCCGAGTTCCAGTCTGGCCATCCGCGTAATGACCTGCGCGTGCAGTCCAGCTATGTATACGTCGAAAAACTGAACAAGGCAGGCGAATGGGAAGCCATATACACCGACAAGGACCCCGAGCTGTGGTTTGAGTGGCTACCCGAGATGCCCTCCCAGACACCCACCGACCCTGCAGTGGTCGGGCCTTCAACAGCCGCAGCCATCTGGCATATCCCGGCTGACACACCCAAAGGCACGTATCGACTACGCCATACCGGCGCGGCCCAGACGACGGTTGCACCGCTGGAGCAATTTGAAGGTGTCTCTAGCGCCTTTACCGTGGCCGGGCCCGTTGCGAACTGCCCGTAAGCAGCAAGCCCCTGTTCAAAAGGAGTGCACCATGAGTGATATCAAGGCCCAGGTTTCAGCAGAAGAATGGCAGGCCCGCGTGGACCTGGCCGCGGCCTACCGGCTGGTCGCCATGTATGGCTGGGATGACCTGGTATTCACCCATCTGACCGCACGCGTGCCGGGACCGGAGCATCATTTCCTGATCAACCCTTACGGCATGATGTTCGAGGAAATCACCGCCTCTTCACTGGTCAAAATCGACCTTCAAGGCAACAAGGTGATGGAATCGGACTTCCCGATCAACCCGGCGGGTTTCACCATTCATAGCTGCATCCACGGCGCCCGTGAAGATGCGCATTGCGTGATGCATACGCATTCGCTGAACGGTGTGGCCGTATCAGCGCAAAAAGACGGCGTGTTGCCGCTATCCCAACAATCGCTGTTCGTGCTGGCCTCGCTGGCCTATCACGACTATGAAGGCGTGGCGCTGAATGAAGCAGAAAAGCCGCGCCTGCTGGCCGACATGGGTGACAAGAATTTCCTCATGCTGCGTAACCACGGCCTGTTGACCTGCGCACCCACCGTGGCCGATGCCTTCCTGTTCATGTACCTGTTCGAGGCCGCCTGCATGATTCAGGTTCGCGCCATGGCGGGCGGCAAGGAACTGCTGCACGTGGCCCAGCCCATTGTCGATGGCATTCAGGAACAGGCCCGCGTGGTGACCAAGGGTCTCGGCGGCGCACTGGCTTGGCCAGGACTGCTGCGTAAGCTGGATCGCAGCAATCCAGGTTACTCGGAATAAGAGTTAAGCCGTATTTTGTGCTTATATATGCAGCCAGATCAGATCGAAAATCAGGGCAGAAAGCACCTGAGGAGTACAAAGTGAAGACGACATGGATGTGTTTACTGCTGGCAGTGCTACTCACAGCCTGCGGCGGTTCAGATGACAGCTCAGGCTCTAACAATGCCAACGGCGGCGGTTCCAACCAGACACCTGATGCCGGAAGCAATGACACGCCAGACCCGGGCGGTAGCGGGGATACGACACGTAACTTCGGCGAGCCCAATGACAACCAGATTCGTCCGGGTGTACTTGTCAGCGCCATGGGTAGCCAGTGCACCTCCAATTTCATTTACACAGATGCCGCAGGCAACTATTACATCGGCGCGGCGGCACATTGCTTCAGTCCGGACACCAACAGCGGCGTTGATGCCTGCGAAGCACGCAATGAAGCCCTGGGTATTGACGTCGAAATCGAGAATGCCGCGTTCATGGGCAGCCTGGCCTATACCAGCTGGCAAAGCATGCAGGACCGTGGTGAAGTACCCGGATCCGGGACCTGTATCGGCAATGATTTCGCCCTGATCAAGATTGACCCAAGAGACGTTGACAACGTGCATCCGGCAGCCCGGGTATTTGAAGGCCCAACGGCTGCTTTTAAAGGAAACGCCAACCCGGGCGATGAAGTCTTCACCTACGGGCAGTCACCACTGAGCCTCCAGCAAGCCAAATCCGGGTTTATCGACAGCCTTTCCGAGGATGCATGGACTTATTTTGTTAGCTTCGAGTCACCCACGGCACCGGGTGATAGTGGCAGCGCTGTGTTGCATGAGACAGGAAAGGCGCTGGGCGTGTTAAGCGGTCTCGGAGCCTGCGTTGGCATCTGTTCCCCGGTTTCCACGACCGTGGTCAATCTCGAATTGGCGCTGGCCTATGCCCGGGCAAGTGGGTTCAATTCTGGTCTCAGCCTGGTCACCTGGTCGAGGTTCAACCCCTAAGCATTCAGCAGACTCAAACACTCAGGCGGCACTGGATTCTGCCGCGCCTGAGAACGGGCATTGCCCAGAGACCGGGATATTCACATCGCTGCTTGGCGAGTTGACCGTTGCCCGGTCAAAACGAATCGGCAGCGCCACTAATGTGCGGGTAAACAGGCTGGCAACATGGGGCGCCTCCCCTGCCAGGGCCAGGTTTTGCGTATGTTTAAGCAATTCGTTTAACACGATGCGTATTTCCATACGTGCCAGTTCACGCCCGAGACAGGCATGAATACCATAGCCAAAGGTGATGTGCTTCCTGAGGTTGGGACGATCAATATCAATCTCATCCGGCCGTTCCCAGAAACGTTCGTCACGATTGCCTGAGGCCCATAGCAGAAACAGCCGCGTGCCCTTGGGCAGTTTTACACCATGAAGCTCGGTGTCTTCCTTGACCAGGCGAAAGTGTCCCTGAAAGGCTGACTCCAGGCGCAGAACTTCTTCGATGAAATCCCCTATTCGCTCTGGCTCGCCACGCAATCGCTGCTGAAGCGCGGGGTTTTCGATCAGCAGGCGCACGGCATTGCCCATGGTGCTGGCCGAGGAATCACTGCCGGCAATCAATATTTGCAGAATAATACTCACCGCTTCTTCGTCAGTAAGCGGGTGTTCGGGATCATTCGCCGCCCTGATCAGGCCACCGGTGATGTTGTCACTGGGGTTCTTCCGGGCCTGCAGATACTGGCGCCAGCAATAACGAAACAGCCCCACGGCCTCGGCCGCATTGCCGGCAAATTCACCGCTGGAGCTGACGCCGGACAGCAGCCGAATCGCATGGGAACAACCCCGCTTCACCAGCGGGTAGTCCGCCTCGGGATAGCCCACCAGTCGCATGGCCATACGCATCGGCAGTGGCCAGGCCATGTCCTCCATGAACTCCATCTGCCCGGATGCCAGGCCCGGTGCCAGTAACTCTTCTGCCAGCGCCTGCACATCGGCTTCCAGCGCATGGACGAAATC
>JBFKKS010000052.1:0-12864 GCA_041630955.1 Nevskiales bacterium | reverse complement strand
CTAGATTGAGCCGGATGGTCTAGGAAATACTCAGAAGTGTTGACTGTGCGGCTTTGCTCTGTGGCCAGAAGTGATAATAAGGCTCCACAGTTTCTATCACGTAGCCGCACTTTTTATATAACTTGCACGCAGGTTTATTGGCATACTGGGTGACGACTTGAGCGGTCGAGTAACCATTCTGAAGAAACCAGACCTGGGCTGCCTGCAAGAGCTTCTCCCCCAGCTTTTTCCCTCTGTGATTTCGATCTACCCCTAAAAGCCCTATATTCCCACATTCACCGTTATTGCCTAGCGTGATAATTCCTGTGACTTTGCCAGCTGTTTGTATTACCAGCACCTCATCAGAAAGCTCCTTCTGAAGGGCGCGATTAATCCAAATTTTGTACAGTGCTATAAAACGATCTCTGGGTATATTTGGATCTATGCAAAATCTGGAATATTGGCCACACTGAACAGCCAGGTCTTCTAGCTCACGGATTGCCATATCTTTGTTGTATGGCTCCGCTTTGATCGCCGAACTAACCTCACCCTTGTCTGTAAAGTGTTCAAGGTTTGTTGTGAGTGTCACTCTGTTATCGACGAGCATCCCCCCCAAGCTTTGTATGATTGCCGGGTCGCAAGGATGTTTTGCTGGCCAATAGACAAGACTCACGCCCTCGTGTTTGAGTTCAAGTAGGGTCGTGGACAACTCATCCTGTGTTAAGCATGGTGCATTGATACGGACAACTTCAAAGCCAAAAAAATTGGTGTCCCAATCGAGCTTCTGGCTGACTGTAGCTGTCATATTGAATTCTCTTTTTTGCTAAGTTTATTGTGGCGCTGGTTGCCGGACGAGCTGTAGATAAAGATGGCTTGAGCCAAGGATTGGCATTTTCTTCCGGAATGCAATGAAGAATGAAGGTCAGGAAAAATATTGAGGTCGATTTTTATCCTAAATACAAAGTTAGAGTTAAACCAGTTTTAGCTTGCTATTATTTTTTTCCAATCCTCGGTAAGGCTTTGCTTTGAAAACCTATCAGCAATAATTCTGATATTGGTTTTTTTCTCGGTTTCTGTGATTTCTGTTAGTTCAAATTTCTCTATATCAAAGAATTTTAATCCTAAGGAACTTAACATTTTCGCAGAGCTTATATTCGTTCGCATAAAGACCGTTTTACCCATCCCTAGCAGTGTAATGATATTGCCCATCCCTTGCTGTTTATCGTGATCGAATAAGGCGATATCTATGCCTTGTAGAAGAGAAAGATACTCTTCATAGGCTAATAATCTAGTGACGGGCATGAAGTTTTGGCCAATCAGTTTGGCGCCATGGCGGATCACATTAGCGGCGTAGCTTTCATCACCATACGATAGAGGCGTGATAACTTGCCAACCGCTCAGGTCGTTTTCTGAAAGTTTATCGATTATGGATAAATGATTGTTGGAAGGCGTCGCGGAATTGCCTAAGAGTATTTTGCGTATAGCCCCCTTATCTTTATGCGCAGGGGGTCCAAGAGTCAGAATTGGGCTAAACACATTGCTTGGATACATTACGCACGAATGGTGAACACCCTTCGCTTTGTACCATTTTCTGGCTAGTTCCACGTCACCAGGAACATAGGTCACAAGATGGCCCATTCGTTTTATTACGAATTGCCTTATGAACTCTAGAATTATTTTTTTAACTGAATCTCTTGGCTCCCTGTATCTATACAGGTCGCTGCCCCATATGATCCAGTAACATTTCTTTATCAGCCAAGGATTAAAAAAAAGAGCCAATAATATGTAAACATCAAACAAGCTATGAAGAATGACTTTGTCTGCTTTATACATTCTGACGATCAGCTTTAAGTATCCGGCGCGAGATGTCAGTAGTGTGGTGTCGTTTCCTTTACTGTAAGGATGTTTCCGTGCGTCGCCGGTCAAGTAAAAATAGTATTCAATCTCGCTAAGATTCTCGCGGTAGAAATTTATAAATGGCCCGCTAAAAATAGAAAGGCCAAATATATGCAGAATCATTGCTTAAGTATTCCCGGATACGATATCCCTAACATAATCGCCATAGCCGTTATCTGGAAGCTTATCTGCGGTACTCAGAAGCTGGTCACGTGTTAACCAGCCATTCACAAACGCAATTTCTTCTAAGCAGGCAATTTTGTACCGCTGGCGTTTCTCAATTGTTTGTACAAATTGAGCAGCTTCCAGCATGCTTTCATGTGTGCCTGTATCCAACCAGGCGAAACCGCGCCCAAGTAATTCTACATGTAGGTCGCCTCGCTCCATGTAGGCACGGTTGACACAAGAAATTTCATACTCGCCACGCCCGGATGGCTGTACAGATTTTGCTATTTCTATAACGTCATTATCGTAGAAATAGAGGCCAGTTACCGCGAACTGCGATTTAGGGTGGCTCGGTTTTTCCTCAATCGAAATAGCTTTCTGGTTTTCGTCGAAACTAACGACGCCGTATCTTTCCGGGTCCTTAACGGGATAGCCAAAAACAGTTGCGCCCGTGGTTCTGCTGGCAGCTGACTTTAACTTCGGTGTAAAGCCCTGTCCGTAGAAAATATTATCGCCCAAGGCTAAGCAAACCGAATCTTTCCCTATAAAATCTTCTCCTATGAGTAGTGCCTGGGCAAGCCCTTCCGGTGATTGTTGAGTGGCGTAACTAATAGTAAGACCAAATTGCTCACCATTGCCCAGCACGCGCTTAAAGCCAGATTGGTCTTCTTGAGTGGTTATTATGAGTATGTCTCTTATGCCTGAGAGCATGAGAACCGATAGAGGGTAATAGATCATTGGCTTGTCGTAGACAGCCAAAAGTTGCTTCGAGATCCCTAGTGTTATGGGGTGCAGCCGTGTGCCATTACCGCCAGCTAATATGATGCCTCTCATTTCAAATAGATATTAAAGCGCTACCAAGATGCATTGGCTAAAAGCCTTTCTGAATTGCTTTGAGCTTGGATTGTTAGCATAACAAGACCTGCGAATTCTCGTTTCTTGATGTTGTTCAGAATGACATGGACACAAGGTTGTCATATTTTTTTTACCTGGTCATTTGAAATCTGATAATTAGATTCATCGGCTTGGCATATAGCAGTGCCGCACTCGCCTTCAATTCCGAAGTCTAGTTTCTCTCCGACCTCACTCACCCAACCATGTTGCTTTGCCGGGTTGCCTCTTACGAGAGCGTAACGGAGAGTGGACTTTGTAACCACTGCTCCTGCCGCAACCAAGGCGAAGCTACCAACTGTTACACCGCATACAATTGTGCAGTTTGCCCCCAGGGTTGCTCCTTTTCTTATGAGGGTTGGTCTGAATTCAGACTTGCGTTCTATAAACGCACGCGGATTAATGACGTTGGTAAAGACAACGCCTGGCCCCACAAAAACGTCGTCTTCAATGGTAACGCCTTCATACACAGATACGTTATTCTGTATCTTGACGCCATCGCCTATCACCACATTGGGCCCTATATATACATGCTCTCCGATGACGCAATTTTTTCCAATACGGGCCGATTCACGTACATGACTGTAATGCCAAATTAACGTGCCTTCTCCGATTTCAGCGCCCGCATCGATCGTGGCAGTTGGGTGTATTTGCGTCATTTTTTCGAAATCATTGGATGACTGATGGCCGGTTCGTGGGGCGTTATGGGGCTGTGTCGAACACTATGCAGCAGTTCTATGGATGGCCGTACGTCCTCTATACCGTAACCCCCATGATTCAGGATGTGAGAGTAACTTTCTGTGTGAAGGTCGCGAAATACATTTGAAAACTCAATCTCCTCTCCATCGACCTTGATTGAACGATAGGGTTTGCGTTCTTTGCCAATGCGTTCGAGGTCGCCTGCATCGAGCGAAAGGTACCAATTTATTTGAGCACGGCCACACTGCATGGTGCCCGATATTTTGTCAGTCTCACGCAGTATGACAGAGGACTTTTCAACAGGACCAAATAGCCAGATAAGCATGTCAAAGAAATGCACGCCAATATTCGTCGCCACACCGCCGCTTTTCTCAACATCACCTTTCCAGGAGGCCTGGTACCAACGCCCACGCGGCGTGATGTAAGTGAGTTCAACAACATGGTCAGTTTTATTCGATGCCTGGATGCTTTGTTTCAGTGCCAGCAAAGAAGGATGCAGACGTAGTTGAAGAATGCAGTGCACGCGCTTGCCCGTATCCTGTTCTATTTCGGCCAGTCCATCCAGGTTCCACGGGTTGATTACCAACGGTTTTTCACAGATTGCCTGCGCACCGCTACGTAGAGCAAAACGGACATGCGCATCGTGCAGATAGTTGGGGGAGCAGATCGATATGTAATCAACACCCTGGCCGTTTTTACGCCGGCGTAACTTGTCTATATGTCGATCAAAGCGCTCGAATTCGGTAAAAAAGTGGGCGTCTGGGAAATAACTATCCAGCACGCCGACCGAATCATTGGTATCCAGAGCAGCCACCAGGTTGTTACCCGTTTCCCTGATGGCTTGCATGTGGCGTGGGGCTATGTAGCCCGCCGCACCCAGCAACGCAAAATCAGCCATGTTCACGAACCTTGTCTGCTAACTTGTTTTGCTCAAGACGACCGACGTTCATATGAATAATAGTGGTGATTTGTTCCGAGAGTAGGCCGATGAGGAACGCCAGCAAAGCAGCCACGAATAGCAGTGTTCCCATGTTGGTAAACCGGCTGAACACAATATAGGTATAGGCATAGTACCAACAGCCCGTCGCAAACAGGGTGGCGCTCACTGGCGCAAAGATTTTCAATGGGGAATAGAGTGTAATCACCTTGAAAATGATCAGGAAAAACCTGCCGCCATCGCGCATTGGTCGTATATGACTTTTTGACTTGTCCTCACGCTGCAGCACATCAATTGGCTCGAACGCGACAGAATAGCCTGCACGCATGAAGGCCATGGTCGAGGTGGTGGGGTAGGAAAAGCCATTGGGTAAAAGTGGCAGATAACTACGAAACTTGGCAGCGTTGACCGCCCTCATGCCCGAGGTAAGGTCAAGCACCTTGTGGCCTGTCATCCAGCTTGCAAGCAGGTTGTATAGGCTATTGGCCAGCCAGCGCCAGCGGCTGGCATGGGCGTCGCGGGTTCGGGCGCCGACCACCAGGTCATAACCCTTGTCGTATTGATTCAGCAGTTTGCCTATGTCCTGTGGCCTGTGCTGCCCATCAGCATCCAGGAATACGAGGGTCTCTCCCCGGGCGGCGCGTGCGCCACTCTTGATGGCGGCACCATTGCCCATGGAATAGGGATGCGTGATGACAACCGCCTTGTTGAGATTCGCTATGGCTGCGGTGTTATCTGTTGACCCGTCGTTGACCACAATGATTTCAGCATCAGGTTGCTCCCGCCTGATCATCGGTAGCAGTTCCTGCAGGCTTTCGGCCTCATTTCTGGCGGGTATGACTATGCTGACTTTCACTCGGTCGCCTTTTTCTTCAATGGATAGACAAAAGGATGATACTCGGGGTTATCGACACCCAGGTCGATGAGCCCCTGGAGTCCTGCTATATCAGCATCCCGGGGTAAATCCTTAATGGACCTCTTTTCATTCAAGAGAATAGCCTTGTTCAGATACGCTTGGGCAAGATTATAGTCTCGCACGGATATCATCCATACGGTCTGCAGCAGGGGGATGTCTATGTTGGGATGGACGGCATGCGCCGCATCCATGGCCCTCATTGCCTTCTCGTGATGCCCTTCAGTCGCAAAGAGTAGGCCGCGCTGGTAGTTGATGCTATGCATAGACGTCCTGGGGCCGGGTAATTCGGCCTGGGCCTCAAGGGCGTCCAGCAGGCCATGGACCGCCTTGAAATTCAGTGCTTCACATACGCCGATTTGTGCCAGGCGCATGAACTCGGGCACATACTTGATGATTTCATTCTCGAAGCGGCCAGTGGCAATTTTTCGATTTATCTCGGCGACCTCTGCGGCCTGTAATTTACCCAGCAGGCACTTGGTTTGAATGACGGATAGCTTGAGGGCATTTTTTTGTGGATGGTGCGCTACCGCTTGCTCAAGGTAGTCAAGCGTACGGGGGTAATCGCGCTTGGCGGCATAGTACAAGGCGGCGCGTTCCAATGCTCTCAGCGAGGTGGGGTGTTCCCGGACAGTGATGTGCACGAGCTGGTGGTAACTGCTCCACATGATTGCATTTTGCCAGGTGATGAAGGCCTCTAAAATCACAAAGAGCAATGCCAGCCATGGCATTATTTTGCCCAGCTTGCCTGCAGTGGCGAGTGTTGCTTCGGCCGCCATAATGGCGATCCCCACGATGGGTAAATAATTACGATGCTCGTAATAGAGTTCCAGGGGAATAATGCTGGATTCAAGGCTATGGCCGGCAAAGAACCACAGGATACCAAGCGACAAGAAGGGCAGGCGCCGGCGTAGAAGCCAGCCAGCAGCCAGCATCAGGCTCAATCCAATGATGCTGAACAGGGTGCCCGGCGGCGAAAGCAGTCCTGTCGATATTGGGAAATCATCGTGATAAAGGCCGGCACCTTGCATACGTGGCGCAAGCGTACGAGACAGGTAATCGATAAGAATACGGGCTTGGGTGAGCAGACGCTCGGTAAAGGAAAAATCACGGTGCAGATAGACCGACTCGATTCCATGCAGCACCGTCGCCATATAGCCAAGTAACATCAGCACCGGCAAGCCTAAAAGCAGGTATAACCATTTTTTGTATGGGCTCTTTTCCCGGGAAAAAATGGTTACCTCAATCGATAGAGCGAACAGTGGCAACAGTACGCCACTTTCCTTGCTGAAGATGGCCAGGGTTCCGGCCGAGCCGAGGCTGCCCATAATCCACAGCCAGCCCTTGCCTGGTGCGGTGGGCAGAAGTTTTCGCCCGTGCAAGTAACCGATTAGCCCGAGCAGTACGAACAGACAAGACAACTGGGTCATGCGCTGCACGACAAAGGCCGTGGTAGAAACCAGTAATGGGTGCAGCAGCCAGAAGGCCATGGCCAGCAGGGCCATTTTCCTGGCCCGTGAGAGAGCATGCTGGGTGCCTAGCAACTGTACGGCAAGGACATAGATCAGCAGGCCGTTGATCAGGTGTATGACCAGGTTGGTAAGCTTGAAGGGGTAGGGCGAGGTCGGCCAATCCTGTGCGTTGAGTAAAAAGCTGGCCAGACTAACCGGGCGGCCTAACGGCCCGGCACCACCGCCCAGCACAAAGTGCAGGAAGTTATCCCAGCTATGCACGCCGCCAAAATCCCCCAGGGGAGATAAATTTGGGATGTCATCGAAGATAAATGGGCCGGTAAGGGCGGGCCAGTAGCAGACAGCGGTGAACCCGAGGATGGCGGCCATCCCGAGCAGGTACATGGGGCTGGGTAATCGAGAGTCATGACGCGTCATAGGGCCGACTGTATCCGAGTTTCAGGCGCTAAATAAAGCACAAAAAAAGAAGCCCCTAAAAAGGGGCTTCAAGCTCTCTGTAATTATTATTATCGAGATTGGTTAGCTTATTCTGTGTTATTAAGCTACTACTTAGTCACGGCAGATTGGCGGACGATGACGGTTCACAACAGTGTTGCTTGCATGTGTGCACAGCCAGTCGATCGCACCATCCGAGGTCACGATTGGACGCAGATGAATCAATCCATTAGCAGAGTCGCCCAGCTCAGCAGAGCCCTTGTAATCAATCTGGATCACGCCGTCATCGTTGATGACAGAGATTTGACTGACGTACTTACTGGTGATGTTGACAGCTTCTGGCAGGCCGGCGGCTGCATTGGTGGCAGGCATGCCTTCTGAAGCATAGGTCTCGGCAACCGCTGTCTTGGCCGAAGAGGCCAGGCTCAAGCCTTCAGAGATCTTGGTACGGATAGTGTAGTCCTGGTACGCAGGCAGCGCGATGGCAGCCAGAATACCGATGATCGCTACCACGATCATCAATTCGATAAGTGTAAAACCTTGTTGACGTTTCATTTGGATTGCTCCTGATAGTTAAAGTGATATCACATGACGCGCTTCCTGCTCGCCTAGGAATACAACGCATCAGGCGTGCCAACATTACAAGCCATTGATTTAAAAGGAAACATAATTATTACCTCGCCCATGAACAGGGCAAGGTATGACAAAAATTGTCACTTAGTGACACAAATGGTCGGTTTCGGGGCGGTTTTGAAGCGGCCTGACTATTCCAGGCCAAGTTTCTTGATCCGGTAGCGTAACTGCCGAAAGCTGATGCCAAGCAGTTCCGCAGCACGGGTCTTGTTGTAGCGGGCCTTTTGCAGGGCGTTTTCTATGAGTTCTTTTTCGTGGCTTTGCACGTGGGCGGTTAATGGGCCGCCGTCATCTTCCTTAGTGCCCGGTTGGGTGGCACTCGCTGCTGCTTCGGTTGGCAGGCTTGCCTGGTCTTTATTCATGTCCAGCATCAGGTCGTCGATTTCTATGCGGGTGTTTTCGCTCAAGGTGATTGCACGCTCAAGGATATTCTCCAGTTCCCGTATATTGCCGGGAAAGCTGTATTCACAAAGCGCCGCAACGGCTTCGTCGCTCAACTGGTAGCGCTGTTCGTTGTCCTTGCCCTCAGCAAGGCCCGCCAGGATTGAATCACACAGGCCGGGAATATCCTCGCGTCGGTCACGTAAAGCCGGCACCTGTGCCTGGATCACATTGATACGGTAGTAGAGATCCTGGCGGAACTCGCCCTTGGCCACCATTTCTGCCAATGGCTTATGTGTCGCGCATAGAATGCGTACATCAATCGCCACTTCCTCTTCGCCGCCCACGGGTCGAATGCGTCGTTCCTGGATTGCACGCAATAGCTTGACCTGCATGGCCTGGGGTAATTCGGCGATTTCGTCGAGAAATAGTGTGCCGCCCTGCGCGGCCATAAACAGGCCTTCCTTGTCGCGCACTGCGCCAGTGAAGCTGCCTTTGAGATGACCGAAGAATTCGCTTTCCATCAACTCGGTGGGAATGGCACCGCAGTTGACGGGAACAAAGGGCGCGTCTGCACGTGGGCCCTTGCAGTGTATCAGGCGTGCGACGCGTTCCTTGCCGGTGCCCGACTCGCCGCTGATATAGACCGGTGCCTGGCTGCGGGCGAGCTTGTCGATTAATTGGCGTAGTGTTTCAACCGCAGGCGTAGTGCCGACCAGCTCGTGACCACTGGCAGCTTTGGTGGCTGCCTTTTTTTCGAGCTTGAGGGCCTTGTCTACCAGTCGCGTCAGCGCCTTGATGTCGACAGGCTTGGAGACGAAATCAAAAGCGCCGGCCTGCAGGCTTTCAACCGCATCTTCCACATTGCCAAATGCGGTGATAACAGCGACGGGTAGTTCCGGCCTGTTTTGGGCAATGAAGGCGAGGACATCAAAACCGCTGCCATCCGGCATGCGCATATCAGTGAAGCAAAGATCAAGCGGCTCATTGGCCAGCAGTTCCTTGGCCTCAGTTACCCCTGCGGCGGCAAGCGTGTCACCGCCCATGCGACGCAGGCTCATTTCCACCAGCTCGCGAATATCGGGTTCGTCATCGATGACCAGTGCGCGAAATCTCTTTTGAGTCATTGTGCTCATTGGGCGGCGTTTATTGAGGAGCCTGTTGCCATGTTTCCATGAAGCTGATCTGGAAGCAGGCCCCCATTCCGGGTTCCTGACGGAGTTCTATATGGGCATGGTTACATTCGCAGAGCTCGCGCGCTATGTACAGCCCCAGTCCCGTGCCGCTGCCCTGGCGAGTGAAGAAAGGTTCAAACACCTGGTTGATCTCATCGCTGGGTATGCCGGGGCCGTTATCCCTCACATCCATATGCGTCGTATTCAGGTTGGGCAAGTGCCAGGCCCGGTGCTGCACCCTTGGTGGGTCGCCATTTTCAGGCCGGGCATAGCGCGCAGCGTTATCCCACAGGTTGGTAATGATCTGCTGCAGGTGCATGGGGTCAAAGCGCACACGGATGTCCGGGCCCACTTTGGAGAAGTCGAGTATCACGCTGAGATCGGGCTTTTGCATGCGGTAGTCGACGGCCAGTTCCTCGAGCCATTTACGCAGGGCGATGCTGCTGGGTCTGATCTCGCGCTGCTGGGAAAGCGACAGGATATCGTTGATGATGCGGTCTATGCGGCCGCAGTGCGTGTCGATGATCCTTAGCAGCCTGGTTTCTTCCAATGGTGAATTACGCCACTCTCCGAGTAACTGGCTGGCATGCGTGATGGCGCTCAGGGGGTTGCGGATTTCATGCGCAATACTGGCGGTCAGACGACCGAGGGCCGCCTGCTTAATCTGTTGCACGCGGTGATGAACGACTTCCATATCTTCCAGGAAGATCAGGGTGGCGGCTGGTTCATAAGCACCCAGTCGAAGGAAATGGGGTTGTAGCAGGTGCTTTTCGCGCTTGATGATTTTGCCATCGCCCTCGTCCTCTGCACGTTTGAGCCATTTTCTCCACTCCTCTCCGAGGGCTGGAGAAACGCTACCTAATGGCGAATCGGTTGCATACGTCGGTAGCCCCAGTTGTATGCGAGCCGCCTCGTTGTACTGTCTGATCCGGCCGCCGTGATCGACCACCAGCACACCAGATGACATATGTTGAAGGATCTGATCATTGAGCTGTTCCAGGTTGGCCAGATCCAGCAGTTTCTGCTGCGCAAGCGCGGTTGACTCACGCATCCGTAGTGCCATGGAGTTGCTGGCAAAACTGCCGATCAGCATCAGCACGGAGAGTATGCCGGCGCGTGTGAAATCCGCTCCCGGTTGCAGTTGCAGGAATTCTCTTAGCGCTTCTTCCAGCAATAGTGCAGCGATGGCAAAACAAGCCAGCCCCAGGGCAGCGCTGCGTGGCAGTAGTGTAGCCAGTCCGATGACGGCTGTGACCAGCAGTACAGCTAAACCGCTATCGACCCCGCCGGTGCTGTAGACCAGGGCTGTCAGCAGCAGCATATCCACCCAGGCCTGAATATAGATCTGGATGTTCAACGAGGGCTGCCGAGCCAGTAGCATGGTCGTGAAAAGCACTGCGCTGAGCAGAAAAAGCACAGCGAGCGGCGCAAGCAGATCGGGTAAAAGCCCCGGTAGCAAGCTTCGAGGCTGTTCCGTTGTGACCAGACCAATCAGTAGCAGGCATATCGCCCAGCGCAGTAGGTTGATCGCACGCAAATCTCCCCAGGTACGCTCGAAGCCCGATGCGGGAGTTGAAGTCGGGTCACTGCTCATTGTTGATGCATCAGTTTTTCTGATCGCTCTCGGCATGTTCCTGGCAGCAGTAGTGTCGGCCTTGGCTTTGAACTGCTTCGCGCTGTGGCAAATGCAGGCCGCAATGACTGCAACTAACCATTGCCTCGAATTTGCCGCTTGGCTTGCCAGCCTGTGGCGGGGCAATAAGCTTGCGCACCAGTTTGTAGCCGATCCAAAGCAGCAAACCCAGCAGAAGAAGTCGTAACAGCACAAAGCCCATTGGTATGTTCCCGTTGATAATTAAGGTTTCGCCTGGGTACTTTAAACCAGTGTATCGTTCGGTGGCAGGCCGGCTCACCCATTTGCAGCTTGTCCTGTTACAGCGGATCGGAGAGAATCGGCGCTCCAGTCTGGTTGCAAATGTCCTTGCGGCCCATTATCGATAGGGGAAGTTCAGGTATGAACCTGCACGAGTATCAAGCGAAACAGATTTTTTCCGACTATGGCGTACCCACCGGCAAAGGCCATTTGGCCACTACTGCTGACGAGGCTGCCGCGGCAGCCGAGAAGCTGGGCGGAAGTCGTTGGGTCGTCAAGGCGCAAGTACACGCTGGCGGACGTGGTAAGGCCGGCGGTGTCAAGTTGGTCGATACGGTCGATGCTGTCCGCGAAGCCGCTGCCGGTATGCTGGGCCAGCGCCTGACAACCATTCAGACCGGGCCTGAAGGGCTGCCGATCAATTCGGTATTTATTGAAGAGCCGCAGGATATCGCACGGGAGCTGTACCTAAGTGTGCTGGTAGACCGCGCGACCGAGCGAGTCGTGTTCATGGCCTCGCCCGATGGCGGCATGGATATCGAGGAAGTGGCTGAAAAGACCCCCGAGCGCATCATGACGCTGGGTATTCATCCGGCGGCAGGCCTGCAGCCCTTTCACGCTCGCAAGCTGGGCTTCTTCCTCGGTCTGGAGAAGTCCCAGATCGGTGAATTTTCCAAGGTCCTGAATGGCTTGTACCGAATCTTTACCGAATCCGATGCGGCGCTGGTTGAAATCAATCCCCTGATTACCACCGGTAGCGGTGGCCTGATGGCCCTGGACGGCAAGTTGGGCATTGACGATAACGCGCTGTTCCGCCACAAGGAAATCGCGGCCATGCGTGATCCCACCCAGGAGGATGAGGCCGAGCAGGAAGCTGCCAAGCATGATCTGAATTATGTCACCCTGGATGGCGATATCGGCTGTATGGTAAATGGCGCGGGTCTGGCCATGGCTACCATGGATATCATCCAGCTGCATGGCGGCACGCCGGCCAACTTCCTGGACGTGGGGGGTGGCGCAACCGCTGAGCGAGTGGCCGAGGCTTTCAAGCTGATCCTCTCAGGCAAGCATGTGAAAGCCATCCTGGTGAATATCTTTGGCGGTATTGTGCGTTGTGATCTGATTGCCGAAGGCATCATCAAGGCTGTCGATGAAGTCGGCGTCAATATTCCAGTCGTGGTGCGCCTTGAAGGCACAAACGTCGAGCAGGGGCGTGCCATGCTGGCCAAAACGAGTTTCGATATCACCGCCGCAACTGATCTCACCGATGCCGCCACCAAGGTCGTGGCTGCCGCCAAGAGCGCCTAAGGGTAAATACACATGAGTATTCTGATTAATAAAGACACCAAGGTCATCTGCCAGGGCATCACCGGTTCGCAGGGCACGTTTCATTCCGAACAGGCGATTGCCTATGG
>JBFKKS010000051.1:0-13106 GCA_041630955.1 Nevskiales bacterium | reverse complement strand
CTCGGTCACCAAGTTGCTCATTGATGCGGCTGCGCTTGATCGGTTCGGCCCCGACCACCGGTTTTCCACCAAACTCGTCACCAACGGCAAGATCTCGAATAGCACGCTCGAGGGGGACCTGATATTCATTGGTGGCGGAGACCCTGGTCTGACCACTGATCACTTATGGCAGCTCGTCATGCGCCTGCGACAATCCGGGATTGATGAAATAACCGGCGACCTGGTTATCGACAACAGCCTTTTCGGCAACGTCCCCTGCTTCTCAAAGGATCGCTGCGAAGCCCTCAAGGCCAGCAGTAACGGCTACGATGCACCCCTGTCTGGTGCCGGCGTCAACCACAGTGCCATCGAGATTCGCGTTCATGCCGGAGATAAAAATGGTGCACCGGCATCCATTGCACTGTTCCCGCCATCACTGGTACTGGACATGCCCCTGGAAGGCTCCATAACAACCACTACCCAGAAGAAGCGGCCACTGTATGGCGTACGCCGAACCACCCGGGATGGCGAGGATAAGCTCCATGCCTACGGTCAGGTTCCTTACGGAGGGGGGCCGTACCACATCTACCGCGCCATCTCCGACCCCGCCAAACACACCGGGCGCGTATTTGCCGCCTTGCTGCGTGATGCCGGTATAGATCTGGACGGGGAGATCCGCGTCACCATGCAGCCGCTCGAGGGCAAGACCACCAAGCTGGGCTCAATCGAAAGTGACGAACTCAGCCAAATCCTGCGTAGCATGATGATCTACAGCAATAACTACATGGCTGACCTGCTCACCTTGCACCTCCTGGACAGCAAAGACCCACGCCCTGTCTCGCTTCCAGACGCCGGCAAAAAACTGCAGCTGTTCGTCGAAAAGATCAATGCATCCGCGCCTGCCTGGCTTGAACTGCCAGATAAAAACCCGGGGCTGGTGATTGATAGTGGCAGCGGCCTGACACCCAGCAACCGCATGGCTGCCCGCGACCTCGTCGCCACACTGGTTCATATGCATGACCGCCCCGAACTATTTCCCAGCTTTGTAAGCAGCCTGTCAATTCCCAGATCTGCCCCCTCCCGCATGTTAAGGCGGGCTGGAAACCGCGACTGGATGACCAGGCTGGCAGTCAAGACAGGCTATCTCTCGGTTCCCGTAACCGTACTCTCCCTGTCTGGCTACTTCCGTCTCAAGGATGGCGGCTGGGGGGCATTTGCAGCCATCACGAATGGCACCAAGAAACGTCGTTCGGTCTCTTCGCGCCTATCCATGCAGGCTATTCGCAAGGATCTCGAAGCCATCATGGCGAAGCATTAATCTCAGGCAAGGGAGGTTACAGGTTGTTTGCATTGGCTTGAAGAGGCCGAAACCCCATATGATGATTGCCTCCAGTTACCCTTAAACAAGGCAACACAAAGTTAATGGCTACGAACAAGAATTCCGCCTCAGGCAAGATCGCCATTTTCGGTGCCGGCAGTATTGGCTGTTATGTTGGAGGACGACTGGCTGCCACCAGGGCACCCGTCACACTGATTGGCCGTGAGCGCCTGGGCCGGGAACTGGTCGAGAACGGCTTACGTCTGAGTGATCTTGATGGCGCGGATATAAGAGTCAGTCCAGACCAGTTCCGCTTTGAAACCGATCCACAGGCAACGGAAGAAGCAGAGCTTGTACTCGTCTGCGTGAAGTCAGCGGCCACATCCGAAGCCGGCCAGACCCTGTCGAAAACCCTTAAACCAGGGACCATTGTCATTAGTCTCCAGAATGGGCTTGGCAATGCCGATATCTTGCGCGGCTTGTTACCCGGCCGCATCGTGATCACAGGCATCGTGGAGTTCAACGTAGTGAATCGCGGTGGCGGAGCCTTTCACCAGGGCTCCGAAGGCACACTGGAAACCGAAGCGCATGATGCGCTGAAACCGTGGCTACCGGTGTTTGAAGCGTCCGGCCTGCCGCTCACCCAGCACGATGAAATGCTGCCTGTTCAGTGGGCCAAGCTACTCCTCAACCTCAACAACCCGATCAACGCGCTGTCTAACCTGCCCTTGAAAGAGGAACTTTCACAACGTGCGTTCCGCCAGTGCATCGCATTGGCACAGGCTGAAGCATTGGCATTGCTGAAGCAGGCTGGCATTCGACCAACTCGTCTGACCCCTCTCCCCGCAGACTGGATACCCAGGGTTCTCGGCGTGCCAGACTGGTTGTTTCGATTGCTGGGCAATAAGATGCTGGCCATCGACCCCCTGGCCCGTTCATCGATGTGGGAGGACCTTGAAGCGGGCCGTACAACCGAAATCGAATGGATTAACGGCGAAGTCGTCAAGCTGGCCGCTCAGCTGGGGCAGCGCGCGCCCGTCAATGAGCAACTGATTGAACTGATCCGCGAGGCCGAGGCGAATGCACGCCGGAGTTGGTCCGGAACTGAATTATTGGCCAGGCTGCGGCAAGTCTGAGTATCGTGATGTTACTTGTTACGCGTATGCTTGGACCGGTATGCGTTGCATAAATCAATCTGGCAAGACCAGATAGTGGGGGCAAATTTGAGGGAGGAGTCATGACCTGGGATTCAGTCGTCGCCGATTTTGAGGCGAATCTGTGGATCTATGTTTCGATGCCGCTGATTGCGGGCTTTATCGGCTATGTCACCAAGGCACTTGCGCTGGAGATGATGTTCCGGCCACTCGAGTTCAGGGGCATTCCGCCGTATATCGGTTGGCAAGGCGTCGTACCGCGCAAGGCTGCCAAAATGGCTGGCACTGCCACAGACCTGCTCATGGACCGGATTCTTTCCCCCAGCGAGTTAATGGAAAAACTCGACCCCGACCGCATGCTCAAGGAGCTCGCATCTCCGATGCGCATGGCGACCGATGAACTGGTAAGGGAGATAGGCGAAAAGTATGTGCCGGGCTTCTGGCAACGCATGCCGGAACTGGCGCGTACAGCCCTCATTGTCCAGGTCCAGAAGCAGATTCCCGCCGTTGCTGCTGAACTCTGGAAAGACGTTGCCCGTGAACCCGAGTACTACATCGACTTCAAGCACCTGCTGGTCACCAACCTGGTCAAGGACAAGGCCTTACTCAACGATATCTTCAAGGAGATCGGCAAGAAGGAGTTTTCCTTCTTTCGCAACGCCGGATTCTGGTTTGGCCTGTCACTTGGCTTTATTCAGCTGGGCTGCTGGCTGGTGTGGCACCAGAAATGGATCCTGCCGGCCTTTGGCGGTTTCATTGGCCTGGTCAGCGACTGGATCGCCCTGCAAATGCTGTTCAGGCCGCTATCGCCCAAAAACATTCTCGGCTTCAAGGTGCAAGGCAAGTTTATCGCCCGCCAGAAAGAAGTCGCTCGTGACTACGCTTCACTGGTTGCCAAGGAACTGCTGACCCCCGCCAACATGATCGAGGAAGTTCTGCGTGGTCCATTCTCGGACCGCATCATCGATTTGCTGCAGGAACATGTACAGGCCGCTGCCGAAAAGCAGATGGGCCTGAGCAAGCCGCTGGTGATGGCGGTCACCGGTTCACAGCGCTACGAAGAAATTCGAGAGTTGATTGTGACTCGCGTTCTGGAAATGATTCCCGAGACCTCGCATCGTATTGAAAAGTACGCGATGGATGCGCTGGATATCAACAACACCATCGTTGAGCGTATGGACCTGCTCACCCCGGAGGAATTCGAAGGCATGCTCCGCCCTGCCTTCAAGGAAGACGAAAAAACTCTCGTCATTGCCGGTGCGATACTCGGCTTCCTGATCGGAGAGCTACAGGTCCAGGTGCTGCTGTCCTGATGTCACAACGGCTGCGGCACGGGCGCGCAACCCTGCCGCACCATGCCCCCGACTAGGCCTGCGACTGGTAATAGTCCATCAGTATCTTGGCCACTTCCGGACGTGAAAACTCCGGTGGCGGGGCCTTGCCCTCACTCAGCAGCGCCCGCACCTTGGTGCCGGACAACAGGATGAAGTCATCCTTGGTGTGATCCGGCGCCTCGTTCATCATGACCACGCGATCGAGTTTCTTCGAGTAAGCGGTGTGATCAGCGCGAAACACCTCGATCCCCAACTCATCCTTGGGCACCTGCTCGTCAAAGATCGTCTGTGCATCAAAAGGCCCGTAATAATCACCTACCCCGGCATGGTCGCGCCCGACAATGAAGTGGGTGGCTCCCATGTTCTGGCGGAATACGGCATGCAGTACCGCTTCGCGCGGCCCCGCGTAGAGCATGTCAAAACCATAACCGGTAATCATCACCGTGTTTTCCGGAAAGTAGACTTCAACCATCTTGCGAATGCAGTTGTCACGCACATCCGCGGGAATGTCGCCTGGTTTGAGCTTACCCAGCAACATGTGGATGACGATGCCATCCGCACCCAGGCGTTCCGCAGCCATGCGACAGAGTTCCTCATGCGCGCGATGCATCGGGTTACGGGTCTGGAAAGCCACTACCTTGTTCCAGCCACGCTTCGCGATTTCGTCGCGAATCTGCCAGGCGGTACGGAAGGTCGCGGCAAAGTCCTTTTCAAAGTAGCTAAAGTTCAGGACCTGGATCGGGCCCGACAGCAGGGTATTACCCAGACCCAGAAATGTGCTGACGCCCGGGTGTTCACCATCCAGGGTGCCAAAAATCTGCCCGGCCATGGTCTGCAGCTGTTCATCCGTCACGTTTTCAACCGCCTCGACATCCATCACCGCCAGCACTGGATTGCCTTCAACATTCGGATCACGCAGCGCAATACGCTGACCCGCTTCAATGCCGGGCTCACGGGTCAGGTTCAAGATGGGAACCGGCCAGAACAGGCCCGCCGTTGTATGCAGCTTCTCGGACACATTCAGCGCATCGGCCAGGTTCATATAACCGGTCAGGGGGTTGAAATAACCCGCGCCAAGCATGACAGCATTGGCGGCGGCAGCTGAATTCAGCAGCAGGCTTGGGAGCGCTTCGGCTTCATTGGTGAGCGCAGCGCGCGCTGCATCATCGCGGACGAACAGTGGGTTCAGGCTGGTAGAGCCGTGAGGGTTGATCATGGTCGATTCTCGCAGGAATTACTGATTGGATTTAAAAGGGTTATACGTCGAGCAGGATGCCGCGTTTTATCAAAAGGCTGATGATGGCATCCACCTCATCTTCAACAGACATTTCATGGGTATTGAGGACGATTTCGGGATTTGGTGGTGCCTCATAGGGGTCATCAATGCCGGTAAAGTTCTTGATCTCACCCGCGCGAGCCTTCTTGTACAGTCCCTTGGGGTCACGGTCTTCTGCCACTGCCAGGGGTACGTTCACATACACCTCTATAAAGTGCAGCCCTGCAGATTCATGCAGTTCGCGTACCAGGTCTCGATCTGCCTTGTATGGCGAGATAAAGCTGGACAGCGCCAGTACGCCGGTGTCGGCATAGAGCTTGGCAATCTCGCCGATGCGACGAATGTTCTCGGTGCGGTCTTCCGCCGAGAAACCCAGGTTCTTATTAATACCCAGGCGAATATTGTCACCGTCCAGACGATAACTGAGGCGTCCACGTCGAATCAGCTCCTTCTCCAGTGCCACAGCAATGGTGCTCTTGCCACTGCCGGACAAGCCCGTGAACCAGATGGTGGCGCCACACTGGCCAAGAATGCGATAACGTTCGGTTCGCGTTACTTCACCGTCATGCCACGTAACGTTGGTGGCAACTTGCTTGGCGACCCCGGCCGCTTTTGGATCAGACATTTAAGTTTTCCTTCTTGGAGAAATGCATTTTACCTGAGACGGACATTATTTAGGCGCGGTTCTACCCTATAGGAAGGCATGCGTCGCCAAGATTCGTCCCCCGTATGACGTAGAGTGCATGATCCACCCTCCCTGCGTACTGGCTAAAGACCACTGTCTACCCCCCTGTTGCCAGCTTCACCTGTCGATAGACGGTTAAAGCCTGGTGCGGCAGCCCCGCTCAAATTCGAAATCTGCCCATATGCCTCAAACCATTATTAAGCATACCCGGCCTAATGTTTTTCAACGCGTTGCGCCGACTCAGCTGAAAGCAGACCAATATTGCCCAGAATACTGTCATCCAGTATGAGTCCTGCTCTCTGGCTTACTGCCCTGCCTGTTTCAGTGAGATTCACGATACCACCGACCTTCGACTCCAGTACGCCGGTTTCAACCAGTACCTCAATAAATCGCTTAAAGAGAAGCGGTTCAAAGAACTCCGGCGCGTTAAAACCGTGCAGGGCCGCAAGGCGTTGACCAACCAGTTGGCAGCGATGCGCAAGCTGCGCCCGATCAGACTTGCCTCCCGTATGCTCCAGCACAGTCATGACAATTTCGAAACGTTCCATGGTAGGGCGGATACTCTCGCCCATGATATTGAGCTGTTGGGCGGGATGGGTCCCGGTCGTGGGTCGATTCCAGTATCCATCATGATAGTTCAGCAATCCCTCGGCCTGGAGCGCGTTAAGCCACTGCTGCACGGGTTCGGCTATCCGGGCTTCATCCCAGCGTAGTAATAACTCTGCTTTCAAATACGGATACAGGCCCTGACAGGCATTAATAATCGCATCAGGTCGAAGGCGTTCATTGAGCCTGAACAGGGCCGCGATAAGGGCAGGCAGCGCCAGCAAATGCAAAACGTTATTTCGGTAATAGCTCATCAATACCGCCTCATTACCCTCCAGGCGCAGAATGTCCCCCAGCGCGTTGGGTATGCGGTCAATGAGCCCAAGGGCTTCCACTGATGCGATCATGGTCTGCGGCGAAGCCTCAGCCAGAACAACCGATTCGCTATACGGCAGGGCCGTCAGTAACTTGTAATAAAGCAGCAACTGCTCCTGTAACCGAGTCTCATCCATCGCCTGTCGCGGCGTGGACAGCAATGCCAGCGCGGTGAGATTCACGCCATTGGCAACAACCGCCTCATTGATTCGCTGACCCACCAGGCTGGTCAACTGGTTAACGGCAGGCCTGACCCAGTCCTTCTCTGCCTGCTCCGTAAGCTCTGCTTTGCGCCACTGCGGATTCGCGGCATCCAGCACCTCGTCAAGGATGATGGGCTGGCCAAAATTAAGGTACACACGACCAAACTGACTGAACAGGTAGCGTGTCGCCGCCAGTGCGCCCAGCAAGGACTCCCCTTTCTTCTGCTTACCACGCAATTCACCGAGATAGCTGCGCTCCTCAATGATCTTCTCGTAACCCGCATAGACCGGAACAAAGGCAATCGGCCGGGTCGGTTTACGCAGATAGCTGCGTACAGTCATAGACAGCATGCCAGCCTTGGGCGGCAGGGTACGGCCACTGCGACTGCGCCCCCCTTCCACGAAATAGGCAATCGGAAAGCCCCGGCTGAACATGCTGTGCAGATACTCGTTAAACACCGTCTTGTACAGGGCATTGTCCTTGAAACTGCGGCGTAGGAAAAAAGCCCCCAGACGCCTGAACAGAGGTCCGATCAGGGGCATGTTCATATTGATGCCTGCAGCGAAGTGGGGGGTTGGCATCTGCTTTACATCCAGGCAATAGGCCAACAGGAAGGAATCAATATGCGAACGATGACAGGGCACATAAACCAGGCTGTAGCGGGAAGCAAGCTCAGTCAGTTGCTCGCTGTGATAAACCGAAACGCCCTTGTACAGACGGTTCCAGAGCCATTCAAGAATGAGGAACACAGCCCGTATAGCGGCATAAGAGAAATCTGCCGCTATTTCATTCGCATACTGGGCCGCTTTTTTCTGTGCCGTCTCGATATTCCCATTAGCGGCCTCGACCTGAATAGCAGCCTTGACCGCTTCTGACAGAAGCAGATCCCGCACAACTGTGCGCCGATGCGAAAGATCAGGGCCGATAATGCCAGCGCGGTAATCACGAAATGCCTTCTCAAGAGCCCGTTGTGCTGCCAGCGCATCCCCGGCATGTTTCCCCAAAAGCTCGGCCAGACTGACAGGTTGGCCAAAGTGCAGCCGCGTTTCACGCCCGTTGAAGAGAATCGTGAGTAGCTTGCGAAGCCGGCTGGCCACACTCCAAGTATCGGCAAACAGCAGCTTCCACAGACTGCTCTGGCGCTGAGGGGCACGCCCCCAGTAAACAGAGACGGGTTGCAACACCAGGTCGCCTTCTGATGGCAGAGTGGGTGTTGTTACGGCATCCGGATAGCGGTCATCCCGCCTGCGACGAGGCAAATGGATGATATTGGTTGCCTGGGGTGAATGCTGCCTTGCAATAGCCGCCGGCAGTTTTTCTGCCTCGCAGTATGTTGCCAGCACCATCGCATCCGTAATCGATGGGCTCTCCATGACGTAGCAAAGCAATTCTTCGTTAGCCGGCGGATTTCCTGTCACGCTGACACGCACCCAACGCGCGAGAAGCTGCTGACCCAATAAATACAACCAGTACACAATCGTTTGCATAGAGGACGCCTAACGCATAAACCGTTCCAGCATACTACCCCCAGGGTTTCAGACCCAGATCAAAAACCCCGCCACAAGGCGGGTTTGTTTGGCTCGGGGAGAGGGATTATCTCGCACATCAATGTGCTCGACCTGCCGGTTCGCTGCGCTCATTAACAATCCCATCCCTGGGATTGTTGCTCAAACCCCCTGCGCGGGGCTTCTCATCCCTCCCGGGCACAAAAAACCCGCCATAAAGGCGGGTTTGTTTGGCTGGGGGAGAGGGATTCGAACCCCCGCTGGCGGAGTCAGAGTCCGCAGTCCTACCACTAGACGATCCCCCAAGGGATCGGCGGGTACCCAGACTAGCGTTTGCTGTACTGAGGACGCTTACGTGCTTTATGCAGGCCGACCTTCTTGCGCTCAACCTGACGATCATCACGGGTCACGAAACCGGCCTGGCGCAGTGGGCTGCGCAGGGTTTCATCATATTCGATCAGCGCGCGGGTCAGGCCATGACGAATGGCGCCGGCCTGGCCGTTAGGGCCACCGCCCTTAACGGTAACGTTGATGTCGAAACGCTCAAGCGATTCGGTCAGTTCCAGCGGTTGACGAACGATCATGCGCGAGGTCTGACGACCAAAGTAATCGTCCAGTGCCTTGCTGTTAACGGTAATCTGTCCGCTACCGGGCTTGATGAATACGCGCGCGGTTGAGGTTTTGCGGCGACCGGTGCCGTAGTTCTGTGTTTCTGCCATAGCTTTTATCGCTGCTGATCGTTTAAATTTCGAGAGGTTGTGGCTGCTGGGCAGTATGCGGGTGATCGGTACCAGCATAGACACGCAGCTTCTTGAACATGGCGCGACCCAGCGGGTTGCGCGGCAACATGCCCTTTACGGCAGTTTCAATCACGCGTTCAGGCGCTTTCTCCATCTGCTTTTCAAAAGTGATACTTTTCAGATTACCCGGGTAGCCTGAATGGCTGTAGTAGGTCTTCTGGGTTGGCTTGTTGCCACCATTCACACGCACCTTGTCAGCATTGATCACGACGATGTTATCGCCGGTGTCGACGTGCGGCGTATATTCGGGCTTGTGTTTGCCACGCAGACGATGGGCAATTTCAGTTGCCAGACGGCCGAGAACCTTGCCTTCGGCATCGATCACGAACCAATCGCTTTTTACTTCACCGGGTTTGGCGGAGAAAGTCTTCATCTCAAGGGTATTCCGAGGTAATACTTAGTTGCCGGGACGTCCAGCAAAGGCGCGAAATAATACCGGCCTTGTGGGGTCTTGGCAAGACATTTATGACCTTAGTAACTATATTCTTAGCCGTTCCACCGGCTCGCCGTTAACCAGATGGCGCTCGATGATCTCGTCTATATCTTCTTCATCCAGGTAGCAGTACCAGACTTCCTCCGGATAAACGACCATCACCGGGCCCTCTTCACAACGATCCAGGCAGCCAGATTGGTTTATCCGCACCCGGCCTGCACCGTTTAACCCCAATGCCTTGATCTTCTGTTTGGCGTAGTCGCGCAGCTCCTGTGAGCCACGCGCTGCACAGCAGGGGCGCTCGGCCTCCGCATCACGCTGATTACAGCAGACAAAGACGTGGTGTTGGTAATAGCTCAAAGTTAAGGTCCGTTACTAGAATTCGTAGGATAGGTTCACGGTGGTATAGGTGTCCCTGTTCTCGATTCCCTTGGGTACCGTATCATTGTACTTGATCGTGTACCCAAGTTTGGCGAACAGGTTACCCACAATTGACAGCTTGAGCGCACTGATCGATTCCACGTAGGTATTGGACTCACCCGCCTCTATCAACAGGGCCTGGTCGAAACTGGCACTCTCAGACAGATGGCGGTGATATTTGAAACCGCCATGGAGGATGGCTTCATCTTCCTCGCTACCATCCTGCAATTCCGACTGGCGCGCACCCAAACCTATTTCAGCCTCAAGCTGATGCAGATCGGTATCCAGCAACTGGCGACCATAACCAATCTTCTCGGACGTGCGTTCACGCACACCACCAAACTCATCATACTCGTAAGCCAGGGCCCCGAAGACATAACTCACCTCTGTAAGCGCATACTTGCTCTTGAACTGGGTCAGATAGCGCTCCGCGTTGGCCTGAGCATTCTCTTCTCCTTTCAGGGCCGTGAATTCCAGCTGGTGCGTCCAGGGGGCGATCTTGTATTCGATACCAAGGGCCGCGTTCAGATGCTCGTTCTCGGTGTTGCCGCTGGCCGCGCTGTAGCCCACGTCCGCATGCCCTTTCCAGTCGCCTTGCCACTCTGTCGGCCAGGACGGCTGCCAATCAAAGGCCAACGCCACGACAGGAACAAATAACCAGGCAGAAAGAGCCATACCCAAATTTCGGATTAAACGAACAGCCATATCAATTTCCTACGAAAACACAGTGACGGTTCCCCACTGGCAGTAGCGAAGCACCTCATAAAAACGCGGCCCTGAGGCCGCATACGGTCTGCTAGTATAAATAAACATTTACTTTGCTGCATCGCAACAGGCACGCCATTGCCCAACACCTCCCCCTCTCCGGTTGCTCAAGGGTTCCCTCTAGACAAGGCCGACCTCTGCGTCAAATGCGGTCTCTGCCTGCCCCATTGCCCCACGTACCTGCTTACCCAGAATGAAGCGGAATCGCCGCGCGGGCGCATTGCGCTCATGCAGGGCGTCGCAACTCAACAACTGGCAGCCTCACCAACTCTGCAAGCCCATCTTGACCATTGCCTGGGTTGTCGCAACTGTGAATCAGTCTGCCCGGCTCAAGTTCCGTACGGAGAGCTGATTGATGCAGGTCGAGAAGCCTTGCAAGCCGCTCATCCCACCCGCAACCGCGGTTTAAGGTGGTTGGCACCATGGTTCACACAAGCTGGGAAAAGGCAGTTCCTCCAGCATTTACTGAGGCTTTATCAGGCACTGGGCCTGCACGCCCTAATGCGTACTCTGCTACCAAAGAATGGGAAACTTGCGCGAGCCAATGCGCTGCTACCAGTCATAACCCGCAGCCCTGTGGCGGGCAAATACCCGAACCTGGCAGCCAGCCGGGGCACTGTCCATTTGTTTACCGGCTGCGTTAGCGACCTCGTTGACGGCGAGCTACTCAAGGACAGTCTCTACCTTTTGCAGCATTGTGGATTTGAGGTTGTCATCTCGTCGCACCAGGGCTGTTGCGGTGCCCTGCATCAACACAATGGCATGACCGCCGAGGCCCAGCGATTTTTTGAAAAAAATCTGCACGCCTATGCCGAAAGCGCTAACCCGATCATTGGTACCGCAACCGGCTGTACCGCCATGCTGAAGGAATATGGGGTCTACCGGCCAGGCAAAGAGGCAAATGCCATGGCTGAACGTGTGACCGACATCTGCGCCTTTCTCAGCCAGCACTGGGATTCGGCCCTGCCAGTGGCTCCGTTGCCTGCCACGGCCCTGGTGCATGAGCCCTGCAGCCTGCGAAACGTTCTGGGGGGGGCAGAAAAACTATATGCGCTACTCGGCAAGATACCTGGCCTGTCCGCCCATGCCCTTGAGGACAACGCGACCTGTTGCGGCGCGGCAGGCAGCATGATGTTGAGCGCTCCCGAGCAGGCAGATGCACTGGTCGAAGCAAAACGGGAGGCCGTACAGCGCCTGCAGCCCGATTACCTGCTGACCAGCAATGTCGGGTGTGGCATGCACCTGGGGGCCAGTCTGCGCCGGGGCGGACTCTCGGTTGAGATTGTTCACCCGGTTAGCCTGCTAGCCCGTCAGTTAAGAAAGGCCAAACGACCGGACTAAGTTTCTCGTTGCCTAGCGGGCTGCGCGTGCATCCTGAGCGAGGTGCCCTTCAAGGCGCAGAAAAATAAGCCGTGCCAGCTCTCGATGCATCTCTTGGCGCGTTTCCTCTTCCTGGTATTCGCGCGGGATGACCTGCTCACGATTAAACAGCAATTCACGATAGACCTCGATTCGATCCATCGGTACCAGGGTTTCGCCTCCCTGCACCAGCTCGTACTCGACAGCCGTGGAAAGCAGGTGCTCAACGGCCTTGCCTGTGACTGGACTGACACTCAGGACCTCGCGTTCATTTTCGAGCGACAGGATACGCAAGCGCGATGCTTGCCTGTCACGCCCATCGACGACCCAGCCGCCGCGTCGCTCGGCCTCGGCCTGCAGGAACTTGATCAAGGGTGGCTTGACCACGTTATAGGGCTGCGAGTAACCGATACTTATCTTGTGCAGAGCCTTGGGTAACGGGCGACTGCCCTGCAAATGAAAACCGCAGCCGGCCAACAGGCCACCAAGCAAACAGACCAGTAGTAAATTTCGCATAGCCCTCATTGCACCACAATATTGAGTAATTTGCCCGGTACCAGAATGCGCTTACGTACCTGTTTACCTTCCACAAAGCGCTGCACATTCTCATCAGCCATGGCCGCCTGGCTAACGCTCTCTTCATCAGCATTTGCCTCGACCTCGATACGGCTTCGCACTTTACCATTCACCTGTACCACAATTTGCACGACATCACTTATCAGCGCGTTGCCATCGTATTCAGGCCAGTGCGCATCAATGACTGCCTCCTCGTGCCCCAGGGCCTGCCACAACGCATGACAGACATGCGGCGTGATAGGTGCCAGCATCAATACGATTGCCTCCAGTGCCTCCTGCATGACGGCACGACCACCAAAAGAGTCGTCGTCATTCTTCTGCAGGGCATTGAGCAACTCCATGGCCGCGGCAATGGCCGTATTGAAGGTCATGCGCCG
>JBFKKS010000050.1:0-13399 GCA_041630955.1 Nevskiales bacterium | reverse complement strand
TGGCGCTCATCGGCATTGCCCTGGCCATGCTGTTCGGATGGCGAGGACTGGAGCGCATCGGTCGCCCATTACTGCCGTTATGGAGAAAACTGATGCCACTGGCCCAGCGTCTGCGCAGCCGAGCGAGTTTAACTGCCCGCTTCACGCTGGGCATGTTGTGGGGCTGGATTCCCTGCGGGCTGGTGTACGCCGTCGCGGCAGCCGCCGCGATCAGTGGCTCGGCCAGCACCGGTGCCCTGTTGCTACTGGGTTTTGGTATCGGCACCTTGCCTGCCCTGCTGGGCGGCAGTGTCGTCATGGGCAATGGCATGCAAACCCTCGCAGGTAACGCGCTGGCTCGCCCAATACTCGCGGCAGGCATATTGAGCATGAGCATGTGGCAACTGGCTGCCACCGCAGGGCATATCTAATCTGCTCACTGCCCACTGCCAACTGCTGCTAGTGCGCCCTGGCTCTTACGATCTGGTACTTGCGGCCCAGAAATCCAATCGGCGCACTCCAGATGTGCACCAGCCGGGTAAACGGAAACACCAGGAACATGGTCAGGCCCAGAAAGATATGCAGCTGATAGATCCAGTGGGTACCCGCCACCAGTTCTGCCGCGCCGCCACGGAAGGTCACGATGCGCTGCGCCCATTCGGCCAGTACCAGCATCACCGAACCATCCATGTGCTGGGCTGATACCGCGATCGACATTAACCCCAGGATCAACTGCACGTACAGCAGCAGCAGTATAAAAATATCCATCCGGCTGCTCACGGCCCGAACGCGCACATCAAAGAGGCGTCGATGTACCAGCAGGGTCATGCCCACAAAACACATGGTGCCAAACAGGCCACCGGCGACCATAGCCATTAGCTGCTTGGCCTCGGTCGACAAGCCGAATGCATGGTATACCGCATGCGGTGTCAGCAAGCCGACCAGATGACCCAGGAACAGCAGAATAATGCCTATATGAAACAGGCCGTTACCAATCTGGAAACGCCGCCCTCCCGATAGTAGCTGGCTGGAACCGCTGCGCCAGGTGTACTGACTCATATCGAAACGGATCAGGCTGCCGATCAGGAACACACTGCCAGCCACATAGGGATAGATACCAAATACCAGTTCATTCAGGTAGCTCATCTCGAATTCTCCGGATCTTTAAGGCGAATGCCACTGACTGCGGGCCCATCCGCCCAGCGTATAGACGCCTCTTTGTCACCAGCAGCCAAGGGCGATGCTTGACCCACGCATTGCGTTGAACAACTGCCGCCACCGAAACTGACCGGCGGCTCCTGCCATATCCTGTCCAGTGCCTCACAGGTATCATCCCGCTGCTCAACCCGCGCCTGGTGCTTGAGTGCGTCCGGGATCATGCCCTTGCCAAGCAGGCTGGTCAGCGCACCCATGACCGCTGCATAGCGGTTCTCGCGTTCAAGCAGGCGGGCTTGCAACAACTGCAGGATATGCTCGACATCCCCCAGCCATTCCCGGGCCTGCGAAGCCTTGAGCAACGAACAGAACTCCAGGAACAGTGGCAGGTAGTCGGGCAATTCAATCGCGCCGATTTCCAGGCCATGGGCACGGTACATGTCCTGCAGATCGACCATTGCCTGGCCACGATCACGTGACTCGCCATGTACATGCTCAAACAGATGCAGGGACAGGGAACGGCCTCGATCGAAACTGTCGATGTAATAGGCCTGAGCATCCATCAGGTCGGCCTCTGCCAGCTCTCGAATGAATCGCACAAGACGGGTTCGAGCCTTGCCCTTGAGCAGCCGCTCATTGTTGAGCGCACTGATCAAGTCGTCAGCATGGGCCTGCAGTTCTGCATCCGGGTAGGTCAGCAAGCTGGCAATGATTTTCAATGTGTCCATGATGTCGGCCTCATTGGCTGTTCTTGCTGGCAGTCCAGGTCTCGACCTTTACCGGCACACCACGCAGGGTGGACGACTTACCGCCAAACAGGCTGGCCCGGCTGACACCGCTGCTGTTGCAGCCGTCACCAAAGCTAAAGCCGCAACCGCTGCGTTCGCCATAGGGGTCATCAGCCAGTTCCTTGTGGGCGGTGGGAATTACAAACCGGTCCTCATAGTTGGCTATCGCCATGACCCGGTACATGTCTTCCACCTCGGCAGCGCTCAGGCCCACCTTGTCCAGCACTGCCTGGTGATCTGTGTTCTCGACTGTTTGGCCACGCTTGTAGACACGCATGGCCAGCATGCGCTCAAGGGCGCGAACAACCGGTGCGTCGTCGCCGGCTGTCAGCATGTTCGAAAGGTAGCGCACCGGGATGCGCAGGCTCTTCACATCCGGAATCAGGCCATCCGTCGCAACAGTTCCCAGCTGTGCGGCGGACTGAATCGGTGACAGGGGCGGGATGTACCAGACCATCGGCAGGGTGCGGTACTCGGGGTGCAGCGGAAAGGCCACTTTCCAGTCGATCGCCATCTTGTAGACCGGCGATTGACGCGCTGCTTCGAGCCAGGAATCCTGCACTCCGTCACGACGGGCGGCTGCCTGCACCTCGGGATCGGCGGGATCAAGAAAAATTCCCAATTGCTGCTCATACAGGTCCTGCTCATCAGTCGCGCTGGCCGCCTCAGCAATACGGTCAGCGTCATACAGAACCACACCAAGGTAACGGATACGGCCGACACAGGTCTCGGAACAAACCGTCGGCAGGCCGGCTTCGATACGCGGGTAGCAGAAGGTGCATTTCTCCGACTTGCCGCTGCGCCAGTTGTAGTAGATCTTCTTGTACGGGCAACCCGACACACACATGCGCCAACCGCGGCATTTATCCTGATCAATCAGCACTACCCCGTCCTCTTCACGCTTGTAGATGGCACCGGATGGACAGCTGGCGGCACAGGCTGGGTTCAGGCAGTGCTCACAGAGACGCGGCAGGTACATCATGAAGGTATTTTCGAACTGGCCGTAAATATCCTTCTGCACATTGTCGAAATTGACGTCCTTGGAACGCTTTTCGAATTCAGTGCCCAGGATTTCCTCCCAGTTCGGCCCCCCCTCAATCTTCTCCATCGTCTTACCGGTAATGGCTGAGTAAGGCCTGGCGGTGGGTTGGGACTTGCCGTCGGGTGCGTTATGCAGGCGCTGGTAGTCGAAATTGAAGGGCTCGTAGTAATCATCAATGGTCGGCATATTCGGGTTACCAAATATCTGCGCCAAAATCTTGAAGCGGCCCCCTTGCTTGGGCTCGAGCTGCCCTTTGCCCTTGGCCTTTCCCCTGCCTTTTAGCGTCCAACCGCCGTTCCACTTGTCCTGGTTTTCCCACTGCTTGGGATAACCAATGCCGGGTTTGGTCTCAACATTATTGAACCAGGCATATTCGACCCCCTCGCGGGAGGTCCATACGTTCTTGCAGGTCACTGAGCAGGTGTGACAACCAATGCATTTGTCGAGGTTGAGCACCATGCCGATTTGCGCGCGCACTTTCATTGTGCGTACTCCTGTTGCAGGATGCTTTCGTCATCGCCGTCGAGCCAGTTCACCCGCTCCATCTTGCGCACGATAACGAACTCATCACGGTTGGAACCCACCGTGCCGTAATAGTTAAAACCGTAGCTCTGCTGGGCATAGCCACCGATCATGTGGGTAGGTTTAAGCACAATGCGGGTCACCGAGTTATGGATACCCCCGCGTTCACCGGTAATCTCTGAACCGGGTGTATTCACGATGCGCTCCTGGGCGTGATACATCATCACCATGCCCTTGGGTACGCGTTGTGAAACCACCGCGCGTGCTACCAGTGCACCGTTAACGTTAAAGGTCTCGATCCAGTCGTTATCGACAATGCCCAGAGCCTGCGCATCAATCTCACTGAGCCACACAATCGGCCCACCGCGAGACAAGGTGAGCATCAGCAGGTTGTCGCTGTAGGTACTGTGGATGCCCCACTTCTGGTGCGGGGTAATCCAGTTAAGTACCAGTTCGGGGTTGCCATTGGCCTTCTTGCCGATGACCGGTGCCACGGTGCGGGTATTCACAGGCGTGCGGTAAGAAGTAAAGCCCTCGCCAAAAGCCCGCATCCATACATGGTCCTGGTAGAACTGCTGCCTGCCGGTTAGCGTGCGCCAGGGAATCAGTTCATGGACGTTGGTCCAGCCGGCGTTATAGCAGACCTTTTCCGATTCAATGCCTGACCAGGTGGGCGAGCTGATGATCTTGCGCGGCTGGGCCTGGATATCCCGAAAACGGATCTTTTCGTCCTGCTTGGGCAATGCCAGGTGCGCATGCTCAAGGCCCGTCGCCTTTTCCAGGGCCTGCCAGGCCTTTACCGCCACCTCGCCGTTGGTTTCCGGCGCCAGCATCAGAATGGCCTCGGCGGCATCAATGGCTGACTCGATTCGGGGCCGGCCCTGACTGCCTCCTTCTGCGGTCACCTTACCGTTCAACTCGGCCAGGTGCTGCACTTCCTCCCGGGTATCCCAGTTGATGCCCTTGCCGCCGTTGCCCAGCTTTTCGAGCAGTGGCCCGAGTGAGGTGAAACGCTGGTAAGTATTCGGATAGTCGCGTTCTACAGCGACCAGATTGGGCATGGTCTTGCCCGGTACGGGGTCACACTGTCCCTGCTTCCAGTCCGTCACCGTGTAGGGCTGTCCAAGCTCACCCGGCGTATCGTGCAACAGGGGCAGGGTCACGATGTCCTCCTCCACACCGAGATGTCCTTCCACGAGCTTGGAGAATGTCCTGGCGATGCCCTTGTAGATATCCCAGTCGGAACGCGACTCCCAGGCCGGATTGACCGCCTCGGACAAGGGGTGAATGAAGGGGTGCATATCCGAGGTGTTGAGATCGTCTTTCTCATACCAGGTGGCCGTGGGCAGCACGATGTCCGAGTACAGGCAGGTTGTGGACATACGGAAATCCAGCGTGACCAGCAGATCGAGCTTGCCCTTGGGCGCTTTCTCGTGCCATTCGACCTCCTCCGGCTTAACGCCACCCTGTTCTCCCAGGTCCTTGCCCTGCACGCCGTGGCTGGTGCCGAGCAGGTGCTTGAGAAAATACTCATGCCCCTTACCGCTGGAGCCCAGCAGGTTGGAACGCCACACGAAAAGATTGCGCGGGAAATTGACCGGATTGTCGGGATCCTCGCAGGCCATATTCAGTGAACCGTTCTGGAGACTTTTCACCACATAGTCTTTGGGCTCCTGTCCGGCCACCCGGGCTTCTTTGGCCACACGCAGCGGGTTACGACCCAGCTGCGGTGCCGATGGCAACCAGCCCATGCGCTCGGCGCGTACGTTGTAGTCAATGGCGCTGACCGGCCAGTCCTCGGGTTTCGCCAGCGGCGAGAGGATTTCGCGAGCATCCAGTTTTTCGTAACGCCATTGATCGGTATGCGCATACCAGAACGACGTGGAATTCATATGCCGGGGTGGACGCATCCAATCAAGCGCAAAGGCCACCGGCTGCCAGCCTGTCTGCGGCCGCAGCTTCTCCTGGCCAACATAGTGCGCCCAGCCACCACCACTCTTGCCCACGCAGCCACACATCAGCAGCATGTTGATAATGCCGCGGTAATTGTGGTCCATGTGATACCAGTGATTCAGGCCAGCACCGAGGATCACCATCGACTTGCCACGCGTCTTGTTGGCGTTATCGGCAAACCGCCTTGCCACCTGGATGACATGCTCGGCAGGCACCCCGGTGATGGTTTCCTGCCAGGCCGGGGTATAGGGCACATTGTCTTCATAAGATTGGGCGACGTTGGGATCATCAAGCCCCCGGTCTATGCCGTAGTGAGCGGTCATCAGGTCATAAACCGTGGCCACCCTGGCCATCTCGCCGCTGGCGAGACGCACGGTTTTGACAGGCACCCGGCGCTTGAGCAGGTCTGACTGCTTGCTGTGCCGAAAGTGCTCGTGCTCTACCCCGCCAAAGTAGGGAAATGCCACTTCAACCACCTCGTCATGATGATCGATAAGGGTCATGCGCAGACTCACCGCCTGCTCCGTGCCGGCTTTTTGTTCCAGGTTCCAGTACCGGCGACCGCCCTCATTGTTCTCTTCGCCCCAGCGAAAACCAATCGAACCATTGGGCACCACGAGTGCGCCGCTTCGCTCATCAAAAGCCAGTGTTTTCCATTCCGGGTTGTTGGCCTGCTCGGGATCGGTCACAAGATCCGCAGCACGCAGAAAATGCCCTGCTGCCAGTCCATGCTCGGTCTCTTCGAGGCAGACCAGCATCGGCATGTCGGTATAGCGTCGGCAGTAATCCTTGAAGTATTTGCTTGGATTATCCTCGTGGAACTCCTTGAGAATCACATGCCCCAGCGCCATGGCGAGTGCCGCATCCGTACCCTGCTGGGGAGCCAGCCAGCGATCAGCAAACTTGGTTGCCTCGGCATAGTCCGGCGACACCACCACGATCTCCGTACCCTTGTAACGCGCCTCGGTCATGAAATGGGCATCGGGCGTACGTGTCTGTGGCACGTTGGAGCCCCACATCATGATGAAGCCGGCGTTATACCAGTCGGCCGATTCGGGTACATCCGTCTGCTCGCCCCAGGTCATGGGTGAACTGGGTGGCAGATCGCAGTAGAAATCGTAGAAGCTCATGCACACGCCACCAATCAGCGACAGGTAGCGTGAGCCAGCCGCGTAAGACACCATCGACATGGCTGGAATCGGCGAAAAGCCGATGATCCGGTCTGGCCCGAACTCCTTGATGGTGTAGACGTTGGCCGCCGCGATAATCTCGTTGACCTCATCCCAATTGGAGCGCACGAAACCACCCTGACCTCGACGGGACTTATAGGACTTTGCCTTTGCCGCGTCTCCCGCTATCGACGCCCAGGCCATGACAGGATCCGTGTGTTGCTGTCGGGCTTCACGCCACAACTTGAGCAGGCACCCGCGGATCAATGGATATTTAAGCCGGTTCGCGCTGTACAGATACCAGGAATAACTGGCCCCGCGTGGGCAGCCCCTGGGTTCATGATTAGGCAGATCCGGTCGGGTACGCGGGTAATCAGTCTGTTGTGTTTCCCAGGTCACCAGCCCGTTCTTGACGTAAATTTTCCAGCTACAGGAACCGGTGCAGTTAACCCCATGGGTTGAACGCACAACCTTGTCGTGCTGCCAGCGCTGGCGGTAAGCGTTTTCCCAACTGCGGTCCTCCTGGGTTGTCTGACCATGCCCGTCAGAAAAGTCCTCCTGAACCCGGTTGAAAAACATCAGGCGATCGAGAAAGTGGCTCATTGTTTTCTCCGTTCTATTCGTAGAGCAATGGTTTCAGCAGGGCACTTCCGCATTCCGGCGGTAGTACCACCACCAGGTCACGAACAGACAGGTGAGGTAATAGGTGATGAAAACAAACAGGGCCGCTTCGGGTCCGCCCGTCATCGCAATTGAAGTGCCATAGGCCTTGGGAATAAAAAACGCGCCAAAAGCAGCCAGTGCCGATGAGAACCCGAGCGTCGCCGCCGACTCCTTGTTGGCGTTCTTGATGGCCTGCTCCCTGCCCACCTGGCCCTTGCCCTGCGCCCAACGTTCATGCTGCGTGCGGAAAATGATCGGGATCATGCGGAAAGTGGAACCGTTACCGATCCCCGTGGTGGTAAACAGCAGCATGAACATGATGAAAAAGCCCACGAAGTTGCCACCCTGGCCATCCTGCGGCAGGAAATACAACACGCCGAAAACCGCAGCGATCATGATGATGAAGTTCCAGAAGGTCACCATGGCACCGCCCAGCTTGTCAGCCAGCCAGCCGCCCAGCGGACGTATCAGGGCCCCGACCATGGGCCCCAGAAAGGCGAACTTGAGCGGATCGACATCCACAAACTGGGTCTTGATCAACATGGGAAAGCCGGCGGAATAACCTATGAAGGATCCAAACGTGGCGATATACAGCCAGCTCATCAGCCACTGATGCTTGCGCCGGAAGATCACGGACTGCTCCCTGAAAGAGGCCCTGGCATCGGCAATATCATCCATACCAAACCAGGCAGCGAGCGTGAATATCATGATGAATGGCACCCAGATAAAGCCCGCGTTCTGCAGCCACAGCCGGGAACTGTCACTCGCCACCGCCTGTGGATCACCGGCCAGGCCACCAAAGATACCCACCGTGATCACCAGTGGCACTGCAAACTGCATGACACTCACACCCAGGTTACCCAGGCCTGCATTCATCCCCAGTGCCGTGCCCTGCTGGCTCTTTGGATAGAAGAAGCTGATGTTGGCCATGCTGGAGGCAAAGTTGCCGCCGCCGAAGCCACACAGCAGCGCGATGGCAACAAACACCATATAGGGGGTATCCAGATTCTGTACCGCGTAGCCCATCCACAGGGCGGGAACCAGCAGGGAGGCAGTACTGATAGTGGTCCACCTGCGGCCCCCGAAAATGGGCACCATGAAGGAGTAAAAAATACGTAACGTGGCCCCCGATAATCCGGGCAGGGCCGCCAGCCAGAACAGCTGATTGGTCGTAAAGGTAAAGCCGATACTGTTCAGGCGTACGGTTACCGCTCTCCATACCAGCCACACGGCAAAGGCCAGCAGCAAACAGGGAATGGAAATCCACAGGTTGCGGGTGGCTATCCGTTTGCCGGTTTGCTGCCAGAAAACAGGGTCTTCAGGTCGCCAGTCTCTTAGCAGGTGACCACGCACCGGCTGTACTGGATTGGTCAATGTCGCATTCATGATTATTCCCCCGTCATGCGTCCCGGTTTGCGGGCGCTTGGTTGTTTTCGTTCCAGAAAGGCAGAGGTGCCAGGTGCGGCCCCTCGACGGACTCAATTAATTGTTTGCGGGCTTCAAGTTCCTTGATGGCGAAATACATCCAGATCATGGACACGGCAACCAGCCCGTAAAGCACCATGAAACAGGAACTGCGCACGCCCACCAGGTCAGCAGTGATGCCGAAAATGATGGGAAGCGAGAAACCACCCAGGCCACCGATTACGCCCACCAGGCCGCCTACCGAACCCACGTTGTCGGGGTAGTAATCCGCGATCAGCCTATAGACGCTGGCCTTGCCGACACCCATGGCGATCCCCACCACAAAGACCAAAGCAGTGAACACCCATACGTTCAGGCCAACTGACAGGGAAACGTCGCCTTTGATGCCATGAATAATCATGGTCGTCTGCGGGTAGGACAGGAAAAACAAGGCCACCAAACAAGTCCAGAACACTGACCAGTTAACCGCGCGGGCGCCATAACGATCGGATGCCCAGCCCCCCAGGGCACGTATCAGTCCTGACGGCAGGGTAAACAGCATGGTGATAAAAGAGGCGGTTTTCAGATCCAGGTTGTATTCAGCGATGTAGTACTTCGGCAACCACAGAGCCAGTGCCACAAATCCACCAAAGACGAAAAAGTAGTAAAGCCCAAAGCGCCATACCTGCAGTTTTTTCAGAGGCGCCAGCTGGTCTGCAAGAGTGACGTGCTTGCCTGCGGCACGCCGCTTTTCATGTACCGGATCATCGTAGGTCAGCAGCCAGAACAGCACGGCAATCACCAATAGCGACACCGAATAGACCTTGGGTACCATTTGCCAGCCATAGGCCACCAGGATGATCGGCGCTACCAGGTTGGTAATGGCAGCGCCGGCATTGCCTGCGCCGAAAATACCCATCGCCGTACCCTGGCGTTCCTTCTCGAACCAGGCCGAGGTATACGCAATACCGATCGCAAAAGAACCGCCCGCCAGCCCGACACACAGGCCAATCGCCAGGAAATGCCAGTACTGGGTACCAAAGGCCAGGCCGTAAGTGGCCATGGCCGTCAGCAGCAACTGGATAAAAAACACGATGCGGCCACCGAAGCGGTCAGTCAGGATACCCAGTGGCAAACGGGTAAGAGACCCGGTCAGGATGGGAGTTGCAACCAGAATGCCGAACTGGGTTTCATTCAGACCCAGGTTGGTCTTGATCTGAACGCCGATAACCGCAAACAGTGTCCAAACTGCGAAATTGGCAGCAAAGGCGATCGTGCTCATCGCCAGAACCTGGTACTGCTTGCGCCTGCTGTATGACACCGAATTAGCTCCCCCGAGCAGGTGTAGCAGGCATCATCCTCCCTCCTGAAATTTTTTCTTTGACTTGGGTCAAGTCATGAAAACGACTCTGCTGTAAGCGATGCGGGTGGCAATCAGGCACCTATCGCCTGGGCAGCTGACTTCTTATTCGCGCCGGTCCTGACATGGCCTGGAGCAAGCTCGCCTGCCTGTGCTGCTGTTCAGCCACACTTGCTGTAGCCGCAGGTCAGGCAGGTCGGACAGTTGTCGATCATGAGCATATCGCCGCCACAATCCGGATCCGGGCAACTGCCAACAATGGCATGCGACGCCGCCCCAACGGCCGGGTTCTGCACTGTTGTATCCAGGGCTTCCGGTGCCCCCGTCAGTGACTGGCGTGTGCGGTAACGGCGCACCAGTTCCGCCAGCGGCCGGGTTTTGCCACGCTCATCCAGGAAGCCGCGCTCAGACAGCATCTGCTGTATGCCCCAGGCTATGGCCGCCACTTCACTGTCGTGATAACGCGGTTTGCCGGCCTGATTGCTGCCGTAGCGCACGGGCCCCTTGGTCCAGGCGACTTTGCGCAAATCATCCAGGGCCTTGGCCACAAAGCCACCACGTGCCGCCAGGCTCAGGCTGCGCATGGTGGCGCTGACCCATTGCGGGTCGCCCGACATCTGGCCAGCCGGTATGAAGAACTCCAGCGGCCGTTCAATACAGATCTCTTCACCGTTGAGCAGGCCGCAGACCGGGGCATAGCTGACCGTCACGTAAATCCGCCGACGGCCCTCCTGGGTAGAAAAATCGATCTTGTTGGTTTCACTGGGCAGCACCCCATCGGGACGGCGTTCGATACGCTTCTCCAGCGGATTGTCATCGGCGGGCGGCCAGGGCGCGTCGTTCGCCGCCGCCGCTGTCTTGTCCACGGCGACCTTGACAATCCGCCGCTCGATCTTGCGCTTCGGGGTTTCCGTTATCGCTACTGTTGTCGTCATTACTGTCTCCCGGGAACGGTTTCACAAGCGGCCGTAGTAGCCCTCTTTAATCGCATCATGCAGATTGGCCGCGGTATGGGTCTCGCCCTCGTACTCGACCAGTTCGTCACCGGCAAGCCGCACTTCCTCGCCATCATCCAGGGTAAAGATGTATTGCGTGTCGCTGAGGTCCCGCTTGTTGACCAGCACGCCCTGAAAGACTTCCGGATTGAACCGGAAGGTCGTACAGCCCTTCAGCCCGGCATCAACGGCTTTGAGGTAAATGTCCTTGAAGGCCTCGAAATCGATATCCGTGGGCACGTTGACGGTCTTTGAAATCGCCGAATCCACCCAGCGCTGCGCGGCCGCCTGAATCGCCAGATGGGCATCCGGTGCGATGTCCTGCGAAGTGGAGAAATACGCCGGCAGGTCTTCATCGTCTGCCTGCGAATCCATCAATGTGCGATAAGCCAATAACTCATACGAGAACACATCGATCTGTTCCTTGGCCTTGCGCCCGGCTCGAATCACATTGCGGTAGTAATGATGACTAAACGACGGCTCGATACCGTTGCTGGCGTTATTGCCCAGCGACAGGGCAATCGTGCCGGTCGGAGCAATCGAACTGTGGTGGGTAAAGCGGGCCCCCACTTCGGCAAGCTGGTCTACCAGTTCGGGCTCGATCTCGCCCAGGCGCTGCATATAGCGGCTGTAGCGGGCATGCAGCAGCCGGCCGGGAATGCTGTCGCCGGCCTGAAAACCGTCCTCGGCCATTTCCGGCCGCTGGTGCAGCATCTCCGTAGTCACGGTGAAAGCCTGATCCAGAAGCGGTGCCGGGCCTTTCTCCCTGGCCAGTTCCAGTGCGGTTTGCCAACCGGCCACTGCCAGTTCGCGGCTGACCTGCTCGCTAAAATCCACCGAGGCTTCGCTGCCATAGGGCATGCGCAGCATGGTCAGTGCCGAGCCCAGCCCAAGAAAGCCCATGCCGTGCCGGCGCTTGCTGATAATTTCCTCTGCCTGGTGAGGCAACGCCAGCCCATGGATTTCGACCACGTTGTCCAGCATGCGGGTAAACACTGCCACCACTTCGCGGTAAGTCTCCCAGTCGAAACACGCCGCCTCGGTGAACGGATTCAGCACGAACTGCGTGAGATTCACCGATCCGAGCAGACAGGAACCGTAGGGCGGCAGGGGTTGTTCACCGCAGGGGTTGGTCGCCCGTATGTCCTCACAGAACCAGTTGTTGTTCATGCGGTTGACCTCGTCTATGAGGATAAAGCCAGGCTCGGCGCGCTCGTAGGTAGAGCGCATGATCAGATCCCACAACTGGCGTGCCGGCAGCCTTCGATAGACGCGCATGGCGGTGCGTCCTTCGGCATCCCGGCTGTACTCGCTGTCCTGGCCAGGATAGTGCCGGTAGATGATCTCATTGTCGGCGTCCTGCAACTCATCGGCAAAGGCGGGAAACGCCAATGCCCAGTCGGCGTCGTTGCGAACGGCCTCGATAAATTCGGCCCGCACCAGTACCGACAGGTTGAACTGGCGCAGGCGACCGTCCTCCTGCTTGGCAGTAATAAAATCCTCGACATCGGGATGCCCGATATCCATGCAACCCATCTGTGCACCGCGCCGGCCACCAGCCGAGCTGACGGTAAAACACATGGCATCGAACACATCCATGAAGGACAACGGACCGGAGGTAGTAGCGCCGGCCCCGCGCACCGTGGCGCCGCGCGGCCGCAGGGTCGAGAAGTCGTATCCGATTCCACAGCCGGCCTTGAGGGTCAGCGCCGCTTCATGCATGGCCTGCATGATGCCGTCCATGGAATCCGGCAACCTGCCGCTCACCGTACAGTTGATGGTGGAAGTCGACGGCTTGTATGCCTGCGCACCGGCATTGGACCAGATGCGTCCGGCGGGGATCGCCCCGTGTGCGAGCGCCCACTGAAACCTGTCGCGCCAGCGCTCGCGCTGCTCCGGAACTTCAACCGCAGCCAGGGCTTCCGCCAGGCGCCGGCGGGAAGCCTGGATATCGTCGTCGACCGCCTCACCCTTGTTCGTCTTGAGGCGGTACTTCGCGTCCCATATATCCAGCGAAGCCGCCTGCATCGGCACCTCTCCGGCCCGGCCAATCGATTGCGCGGCTATCGCCATGTAGCGTCTCCCGGTCAAATGTTCGTTATCTAAAATTGCGCGCCTGGATATCGCTGCATCACTGCCTACAGGGATAAACCAGCCTAGCGCGAGCAGCCACACACCGTTTTGACCTAAATCAGACTCCGATGTCCGCCATCCGGGCGAGCGTGGCGAAATGCAGTATCCGACCCGGTGCTGGCGGACGCATTGATATACATCAACACCTCAGCCAGCCCGCTCATTTGACTTATATCAGGGAAGCGTCGGCGCGACTGGATCAAACTACAGCGCACATCCACAGCAGGGGCGCAAGC
>JBFKKS010000049.1:0-13471 GCA_041630955.1 Nevskiales bacterium | reverse complement strand
TATAGCGTTTCGGAGCCTTCCATGAGGAAGCGCACCATGACCATCATCTGAGCGCCGATCTCACGGCGCTCGTCGGCCGGCTTGTAGAGGGCGTTGCCTCCCATCGCAAAAACCATTCGGGTGATGGCTTTGGAAACCAGATCCGGCCTGTGGAGCGGGGCATTGGCTTCAGTGGAGAGGCGTATCAGGTCTTCCTGCAATTCCTGCTCGAAGTAGGTCAGCACCTGTTCCACAGCTGTCTTGTAGGCATCTGATCCGACGGTGCCTTCGGCCAACAATATCTGCAGATACTTCTTGTCGCCTTCCAGCAATTCCATAAAGGCCTCGATGGAGCTACGGATGATACTCGGCGAGGTAGTGGCGCGAAGTCGTGCTTCACGAATGATTTCACGCAGTGACAGGCCAGCCCGTTCAATCAGGGCGACTGCTAGTTCGTCCATGTCGCGGAAGTGGCGATAGAAACTATTGGGTGCAATGCCGGCGGCGCGAGCGACTTCACGCAAGCTTAATGAGGAGACGCTTCGGTGAGGGCCCAACAGGCTCAGGGCTGCCGCGATGATGTCTTCGCGATCGATGCTGGCCTTGCGCTGGGTGGGTGCGCTGAATTCGGCTGTTTGCAAAGCGAGGCTGGCCATTGTTGATATCCGGGTTCTGTAGGGTACGCGAGCGACGCGAATAAGACCATTATACACACATATATACAGTTGTATAGACAGGTGTATATATGTGTGTATAATGGGCCCATCGAAAACATATCGGAGGCTTGCGATGGCCCGCTCTAAAGACGACTACAAACTGGACCGATCCGGTTCACTGATTGGTTTTATCGGGTTGCATATAGCCTGTTTCGGTGCATTTTGGACCGGCGTGCCAGCCGAGGCCGTGGTGCTGGCTGTTGTACTCTACGTAGTACGCGTTTTTGGCATAACTGCCGGTTTTCACCGCTATTTCTCGCACCGCACCTATAAGACCAGTCGCGTATTCCAGTTCATACTCGCCCTGTTGGGGCAGATGTCTCTGCAACGAGGCGTCATCTGGTGGTCGGCCAAACACCGCGAGCATCATCGGGACTCCGACACCGAGGCCGATGCGCATTCCCCGTTGCAGCACGGCTTCTTTTTTGCGCACATGGGCTGGGTGTTCAGCACCAAGTTGTCCGAGGCTGATTATGACAAGGTGCCGGATCTGACTGCTTATCCAGAGCTGGTCTGGCTGGACAAGCACAAGTACCTGCCTGGCGTTGCGCTCGGTTTTCTGTGCTGGCTTACCATGGGCTGGGCCGGACTGGTGGTGGGTTTCTGCTGGTCAACGGTTGCGGTCTACCATGCCACGTTTGCCATCAATTCATTGGCGCATGTTTTCGGCAAGGCCCGTTACCTGACGGGTGACGAGTCCAAGAACAGCGCGATTCTGGCCTTCTTCGCCCTTGGCGAAGGCTGGCATAACAACCATCACTACTGCATGGCGTCCACGCGTCAGGGCTTCAAGTGGTGGGAGTTCGACATCACCTACATGATTCTGCGGGTACTGGCTGTGTTCGGTATTGTCTGGGATATCAAAGAGCCGCCGGCTCACATGGTGCAGGGTGAGCGCAAGCTGTCTGACCATCTGCTCGACCGTCTGGGACAGATGGTGGCCATGCGGTTCCCGGTTGAAGATATTCTGCAACGTGTGCGTGAGCGCTTGTCCAGCAGTGATGAGGATGCTGATGTGACCAGCGTGGTGCAGGAAGCATTGCCGAGCCCGGATGAGATTCACAGCACGGCAGCCCGCTTCCTGGCCCAGACAGAGGAACTCAAGGATGTGGTTGTACGGGCCCACCGACACCTCGCAGAAGCGGTGAGCCAGCAGCTTCAACCTCAGGACGAGATGGCCAAGGCAGCCTGAAAATAACAGTCCGCTAAGAAAATAAGCCCCCGCAAGGGGGCTTATTTTTACCGACTGAACGCGCGTCGCCCCGCTCAGGCGGGCCTTTCGGGCAAGCGATCTTCAAGAATCAGGTCCCTGGTTTCTTCCAGCCACTCGATCCATTCACGCTCATAACGGATGCCGCGTCGAAGTGTGATGTACGGCAGGCGATGCTTGCGCTTCTGTGCATCGGATTGCTGAAAGTACTGGGACTCAAGAACCTGATGGCCAGCGAGTGTTTTGCGATGCAGGGCGATGTGGCGATCAATTTCCTGTAGCAAGGCAGGGAAGTCCGGTTCACCGGCCGCGAATAGCTTGATTAATAAAGCGTCACGCACAACCGGTGGCTTGTCGGCGGCGTGTAACCACTCGCGTAATGTCTGCTGCCCCTGCGCCGTGATGCGGTAAACCTTACGGTCGGGTTTGCCGGCCTGCTCGAGGGTGTCGAACTGAACCAGCTCGTCGGCATCCAGTGACTTGAGTTGCTGGTATATCTGCTGGTGGCTGGCCTGCCAGAAATGCCCGATCCCCTTGTTAAAACGTTGTGCAAGGTCATAGCCGCTGCCGGGTTCGCGGTCTAGCAGTACGAGGATGGCGTGCTTGAGACTCATATGCAAACTATTGCATATAAAGCGTGTTTGCGCTATATATATGCAATCTATTGCATATAAAAGAGGGGACTCCCATGAAACGTACCGGACGCCGCTATCGTACAGGCCGTGCTGCTGATCATTACGATGTAATCGTGATTGGCTCCGGCATTGGCGGATTAACCAATGCCGCATTGCTGTCCAAGCTCGGCAAGAAGGTCTGTGTGCTGGAGCAGCACTACACCGCCGGCGGTTTCACGCATACCTACGAGAACGGCGGTTACGAATGGGATGTGGGCGTGCATTACATTGGCGACGTCCACAAGCCGCATTCACCACTGCGGCGCATCTTCGATGTGATCAGTGACGGGAAGCTGAAGTGGGCACCGATGGATGACTGCTATGACCGCATCATCATTGCTGATCGCCGTTATGACTTTCGAGTGGGTCGCGAGGCCTTCAAGTCTGACCTTAAGGAGCGCTTTCCCGAGGAGGCCGAGGCAATCGAGGAATACGTGCGGATCGTGGATCGCTGCTCACAATCCATGCGCAATTTCTTCTTCGGTCAGGCCGCCTCGCCGACGATCGGCAAGCTGCACCGTTCCATTCGCCGCTTCCTGGTGCCCAAGGAAGCCACCATGACCGTGCGCGAGGTGCTGGAGGGTCTGACTCAGAACCAGGAATTGATCGCCGTACTCACCGGTCAATGGGGCGATTATGGAATGGTGCCCTCGGATGCGACCTTCCTGATGCATGCCTCGGTCGCGAAACATTACTTCAGTGGCGGTAACTATCCGGTAGGCGGGTCGTGGAAGATTTCAGAGACCATCATTCCCGTGATCCGTGCCAGTGGTGGTGAAGTGTTTACCTACGCCAAGGTCGACGAGATCGTGGTCGAGAAAGGTCGGGCCTGCGGCGTGCGTATGGAAAATGGTGACGTGCTGCGGGCCGACAAGGTGGTCAGTTCGGTCGGTGCACGGCTGACCTATGGCAAATTACTGCCTGAGGCCGAGCGCCAGAAATACAAGTACGAGACCAAGCTCGAGAACGTCAAGGCATCAGGGTCCAGCCTGTGCCTGTTCATGGGCTTTAAGGGGGATGCCGAACAGCTGAAGTTGCCAAAGACCAATCTGTGGATTTATCCATCGCCAGATCATGAAGGCAATGTGGCACGCTTCGCAGAAGACCCCGACGCCGAATTTCCCCTGCTATATGTTTCCTTTCCTTCAGCCAAGGACCCGGAGTGGGCGCAGCATTACCCCGGAAAGAGCACGGTTCAGGTCATCACCATGGCACCCTACGAGTGGTTCGAAAAATGGAGCGGCACGACCTGGCAGCAGCGCGGTGAAGATTACGAAGCTTTCAAGGAAGGCTTTGCCCAGCGCATGCTACAGGCCCTGTACAAGCAGATGCCACAGCTGGAAGGCGCGCTCGATTTCTACGAGCTGGCAACACCGCTATCCACCGAGTGGTTCCACCTTTATGACCGCGGTGAGATCTACGGCCTGGACCACAACCCCGGCCGCTTTGACCAGGACTGGTTGCATCCCGTAACGCCAGTGAAAGGCCTCTACATGACAGGCCAGGATATGGTAACCGCCGGAGTGGGCGGGGCCTTGATTGCAGGGCTTCTGACCACGGGTGCGATGGTTGGTTTGAGGGAATTTGGCAAGGTTCAGCGCATGCTCAAGGAGTGGCAACCGGAAGCCGAGAAGATGGAGCCGGTAACTGCGGGGTAGCGTTCGCTGACACGGGCCATCAATAGCGCTTTGCCAGGTTTTCTGCAGGCGGTCTGGGCTACTGGCTAGTGACCCTCGAACTTGGGAAATGCATTATTGATGGTGCGTAAAAAGCCGATCAGTGGAACCAGATGGGATGAAATGATGGGCTTGCCGCTCGTCAGCATCGAAACCGAGATGTCACGTGCAGGGTCGGCCCAGCAGAAGATGGCAATAAAACCCAGATGGCCGAAGGCTTCCCGGGTGCGCGGGCCGTACATGCCGAATGGATGGTCGCCGAGCATCAGCCCCTCGCTGGTGCGCAGCGGCACCAACAGGGTGCGGTCGAACTGCCGTGCCGATGCTTCGCTGATGGCGCGCGTTACGGTGCTACGTTCAAATATCCGCTTGCCATTGAAAGAACCGCTATTCAGCAGACACTGGAAGAAATCACAGGCCTCGCGCGCCGTCGCATAGACGTTGCCTGCGGGTATCACGCCGGACATGAATTCGGGACTGTTGGAGACATCGCAGACCATGGAAAACGGCCCGCCAAGGGCGCGCTTCACCACCAGGTTGGCGGGAAAAATCTCGGGTCGGCCAGTGAAGTAATTCAGCGCGGCCTTGTCATGATCTTCGGGCGGGAGACCGAAACTCATGTAACGCGCGCCGAGTGGGTCAGCCAGCCGGCTCCTGATAATCTCGTTCAGGCTCTGGCCTGTGACGCGTCGCATAATCTCACCCAGGATGAAGCCGCCAGTAATGGCGTGATAGGCCTGGGTGTTGCCCGCATCCTTACGCGGCTTGGCGTTACAGAGCAGATCAAGGCAGGCATCCCAGTTCCAGAGAATGCTGGGGTCGGCATCCTTCATCTTGATGGTTGGGAAACCGCCCTTGTGCGAGAGCACCTGGCCGACGGTAATGTACTGCTTGCCGCGCGTGGCGAACTCAGGAATATATTCCGCGACCGGGTCATGCAGCTTTATCAGGCCCTCTTCAGCCATCCTGTGAACCAGCATGGCGGTAATTGCCTTGGAGGCCGAGAACAGGCACACCGGTGTATCAGGCGTCATCACTGTTGCACTGGCTATATCCTTGTCCTTCGGGCCGTTACCACGGGCATGGCCGATGCTGCGATTGATGATGAGCTTGCCCTGATGACGAACGGCCAGGCTGATGGCCGGCATGGTGCGGCTTTTGTAGAGTTTCTCGACTGCCCCCCAGATTCTGTCAACGTCCCCAGACTGCATGCCCACGTCTTGCGGGTCGACCTCATCATTCTGGATGCGGGTGACTTCTTCCAGCGATTTGGGAAGTGTGATGAGGTTGGGGTTCAGGTAATTATTCAAGGGCGGCTCCAGAGTGCCTGTTGACTGTTCTCGAAAATCAAAGCCGCTATGCTAGCGGCATCTGTTCACAAAGGCTGTATTAAATCATGGTTCGAGCAATGACGATTATCTCTTTTCTGGCACTGCTTTGCGCTTGCGGAGGAGGTAATCAGGATGACACTCAAGGCGTAAGCAGTGGCCCATCGGCAACCCTGCATTCCCGTGCTGCTCCTGAAGGCGCGAGCGGTGAAACGCGATCACTCGAATTTCTGTTCTCGGTGGTGAAGGCTGTCGATCATTCAGTGACGATCGACTATGAAACGGTCGATGGAACCGCGATCGCCGGTGAAGATTATGAGGCGACCAGTGGAAGTGCAACGCTGGCGCCAGGGGAAACCGAATTGCGTATTCCGGTCGTCCTGGTTGGCGATGACGAGTTGGAGCCGAGTGAACAGTTCACCCTGCGAATTACCGGTATTGATGGGGTTGCGCTGACCTCTGAAGGCGCCACTGGCACGGTGGCCAACGATGATACGGATTGCAGCCTGCCTGATCTGAGCGGCGAAAATCCCTGGCGCGCTGAGGATCGTCAGATGCTTAATTTCGCTCACCGGGGTGGTGTGACTGATTTTCCCGAAAATACGCTCTATGCCTATAAACAGGCCGCCCTGGCAGGTGCCGATGTGCTGGAAATGGATGTTTACCAGACCATCGATGGTGAACTGATCATCCTGCATGATCTTGACGTCGACAGAACGACGAACGGCACTGGCAATGTGGGGGATTTTACCCTCGCCGAGCTCAAGGCACTGGATGCGGCTTACTGGTTTGTGCAGGATCAGGGCACGCCCCATGATGCGCCGGAATCGGCTTACCGTTTTCGGGGCATTGCAACAGGAGACAAGCTGCCACCACCCGGGTTTACCGCCAATGATTTCCGCATTCCAACCCTGGAAGAAGCGTTGCAGGCCTTTCCTGATTATTTGATCAACGTCGAATTGAAGCCGGATGTGGATGGCACTGGCAATTACGAATTTCAACTTGCCGAGTTGCTTCTGCGCTATGGCCGCATCACTGACGTAATGGCTGCTTCCTTTGTGGACACTGCTGCGAACAACTTCAAGCTGGCAGCGCCCTGCATCAGCACTTCCGTACCGCTCGGACAGGCAACCGCTGCAATTCTTGCAAGTCAAGGCCCTTCACCCATGGCGCCATTGCCGATGCACCATGCATTTCAGGTGCCGCCGGATACCACTCAGATTTCCCAGATTCCAGATGAAGTACCGGTGGAAATTGTGAATCAGGATATGGTTGATGATGCGCATGCTGCCGGGCTGGCTGTGCATGTCTGGACGATCAACGACTGCCCGACCATGATCCGGATGCTGGATCTGGGCGTTGATGGCGTGATGACCGATCGCCCGTTGTTGCTGGAAAAGGTGCTGGCCCAACCGGAAGCCTCACGTAATTGCGAAGGCCTCTAGCTTAGAGTGGTATCAGGATGACAGCATGCGCCGGCTGTCGCGGCGCTTCGCCAGCCAGCGCCAAAGCGTGCCGTCGGGCGACTCATTGCCGGTAACAATATATTCGAGCACCTTGGGGTTGTGCAGCACCCACTCCATCACGTGGCGGCTGCCACAGCGGGCAGTAAATAAAATGCGATCGCCGCGCTGAACCTGCATATCCGGGTCGGGCAACATGTAGTTCTTTGCCCCACGGTTCAACAGCAAGGGTATGCATTTTAGTTGCTGGTGACGGTCGGTGGGCTTCATCATCAGATGCTGTATGCGGATATCGTGACCGTTGTCGACTGCTGCATACACCGCGCTTGCGGTGGAAGGCGAAATATCAAAAGACCAGGTTTCTGGTGTGACGCCACCGCAGAACTCCTGAATGCGTGCGCGTAGCTCGGCAGCCTGGTCTTCTGGGCCAGCGCGCAGTAGCCGCAGGAAGCGACTCAGAATCGGGGTGGTAAGCAGGGGCAGGATGCGCCACACAATGAGGCGGCTTGGCTCCATGACCAGGTCAAGCTTGGCGGCCTCGAAAATCTCAGTGTCAGCACGTCGATCCTGGCGGGCAATCAGGTACAGGTCCGGGTTCAGTTCCCGGGCCGTCATGATCGCCGACAGGGTGTTGGTGTCAGAGTCAGTGCCGGCAATAATGCCCACGGCATCTCGTATTCCCGCTTCAATTAGCGGGGCGGCCTCAGTGCCGCGGCCTACGATGGCACCCTCCGGCGCCTTATCCGGATTTTTTTCGATGACCTGGATCGTATTGCCCTCTGCTTCCAGGTAGCGTGCACAGGAACTGCCGAAGCGCCCATAGCCACAGATCACCCATTTCCCCTTTGGAGGAGTGACGGGGGGGTGTAACTGTTTATTCGGCAGGCTGATCAGCCACGCGTGCAGCAAATGCACGCTAGGGGTTCGCTGTGTCATTGCCAGATGCTCGCCGAATACCTCATAGGCACTGATGATGTGGTTGGTGTTGAAGGAGGCAAGGTTATCGATTGCTTCTTGAATGCCAGCGCGCGCAACCACGGGCATCGTGGGATGTAACAGCTTGGCAGTAACTGCAATTTTCACATTGGCGGTATCGCTGTCGGTAATGGCCACAATACCCATGCACAGCGACTTACGAAGCCCTGCCTCCAGCAAATGCTGGGTAATGGAAGCATCGCCGCAGAAGGCGGGGACATCCATAGGCAGATTTTCCAGTTGCAATGAATCGATGTTGGACTGGGTCTGGTCGATTACCACTGCCTGAAGACCGCGATGGGCCATAGCCCTGACCAGCAGGCTACCGGTCTCACCATAGCCACAAATGATGAAGAAAGGGGTGCGGATACTGCGAACCCCCACGATAAAACGCGCTTCACGGGTGGCGCGTGCAAAGGCTGGGTCTTGAACCAGTGACAGAATGCGGCCGATCGCATACAGCCAGGCGACGACGGTAAAGAAGATGCAGATCATTACCCATAGGCGCTGACCCACCGTGAACGGGTAGGGGATTTCCCCAAAGCCGATGGTGGCACCCATGAAACTGACAAAGTAGGTGGCGTGGAAAAGATCGAAATACCAGGGATTGCCCGCATCATCGACACCAGGAATCAGGACCAGGCCGATGACTGAGACCGAGTAGGTGGTGATCAATACGATCAGTGGCGCACGCATGCGCCGGAAAAAAAGGAACAGCACCTTGGAGATGGCGCTGTCGATCACGCCCTGGGTCATGAGACTAACGCCGCAGTGCTGCAGTCTCGATGATCAGTAATACCACCGAAGCCAGATTTGCCAGCAGGGCACCACCGGCCAGGGACACCACGCTAGGGATGATTTCGGCATCAGTACCGCCGGCGACATTCGTTGCCAGGGTCCATACCAGCGCGGCCATGATCAACTGCAGGTCGGCGACCAGGCTGGTTGCCAGCAGTACTGCCCCCATATGGCTGCGGTCACCAAACTTCAGCACTGTCGCGACCAGGCTCACGATGATGGCGGCATATAACTCATACACGTGGTGGTGGCTGGGGATGCTGATGTCACCCATGACAAATCCAAAGTTCAGGGTCAGGGCCAGCAATACAAAGAAGCCAAAGACGACTTTTTCCAGATTCATGACGCTCCCTCAATCGCAACAGGTAATTATTCACTTTATTTCTCAGCAGCTTAGTTCAGGAAGTTGGGCGAGTGCAAAGATTTGCCGCATAGAGACTGCGCTATAGCCGTGAAAAGCAACTAATGTCTCACCAGTCTGGTGCATTGGGTTTTCCTGCAGAGTCAGTTGACCCAACGTGGTGTGGCCTGGGTCAGGTGAAAACGTTGCCGGCAGTCAAGCGAGGGGATGAACCCGTGTGGGTCATCATGGTCCAGGTGGTCAGTCTGTGGCGACTCGGTGATACAGTAAGGTCATCGCTTACGCAGGAGTTAAAACAATGGAACTGAATGCAACGCTCGGAGCCCTGCTGGGTTATGTCGCCTGGACCATGCTATTGATCTTCATGGTGATCAATTATCGCAGTCTCCTCGTGCTGACCGGCCAGAAGCGCGCCGACGAATTCCCCCGTCGCGGCTATGAGCCACCCGCCTTTATTCAGCGGTTACAGGACGCGCACATGAATTGCCTGGAGAACCTGCCCCTGGCGGCGGGCGTCATCCTTGTCGCTGCAGTCAGTGGCCAGACGGCGGTCACGGATCCGCTGGCATGCTGGTTGCTGTATGCCCGCATTGCACAGTCGTCTGTGCATATCATAGCGGTCAATCACTGGATGGTGATGGCGCGAGTTACGTTCTTGCTCGTGCAATTTGGCATACTGGTGTGGTGGATACTGAAGCTGACCCAACTGATCTAGCCGCACGGCCTTTGCGCCGTTTTAAAAAGCGTTATGTGATCGGTCTGCCACTGACCCTGCTGGTTTTGGTGGCAGGGTTTTGTGTGTTGGCCAACCATTGGGTTGTGACCACAACGCGTCCCTATATTTATGCGGAACTGGAAGCCATGCCCAACAAAAGAGTGGGTCTTGTGCTTGGGACCAGTACCTATACCAAGACCGGCCAGAACAACCTGTTATTTGACTACCGCATGGCCGCGGCTGCGGATTTATATCATGCAGGCAAGGTGAAACGCCTATTGGTCAGTGGCGCCAATCCTGATGCCAGTTACAACGAACCACGCAACATGTATCTGGCGTTGGTCGATAAAGGCGTGCCTCATGAAGCCATCACCATGGATTTTGCCGGTTTCCGCACCCTGGACTCGGTCGTTCGTGCAAAAGAAGTATTTGGTCTTGACGACTTCATCATCCTGTCCCAGCGGTTTCACGATTATCGCGCGGTATTCATCGCCCGCCACAAGGGCATGGAAGTCATTGCTTATGCCGTGCCAGAACTCACGGAAAAACAGATACCGCGTACATGGTGGCGTGAATTTTTTGCCCGGGTACGCGCGGTACTGGATGTGACGGTACTCGATGCACAGCCCCGCTTTCTGGGCGATCCGGTGGAAATTGCGCCGGCACCGGATGCGCGAGGTACTTACGATACCGTTGAGGAACTGCCCAGCACCGAATAGGCAGGCACAGCCCGCCGGTGCTTAATGTTTGTGCTGGTTGTAAAGCCAATAGCTGTCTAGAAGCTGTAGCGCACAAACAAATTAAAGAAATCGCGGTCCTTTATCAGGTTGAATGGCTCGCCACCTGAGTAGCTGGTGTAACCGATGCCGCCCTCCCATGATTGCAGGTAGCGCACATTAAGCCCCGCCGTGACTTGCTTGCGATCTTCAATGAAATTGAGAATGGGGGTTGGGCTAGTGCCGCGCACGTCGTGTGCAAACAGCAAGGTTGGCTCAAGTGTCACGAGGTTGAACACATTGTTGTATTCAAGCCGCATACCGACTCGATAGCCCCATGAGGACTTGTCTGCGTAACCCCCATCTTGTTGTGGCACGCCCAGTGCAGCGGCATTGTTGGGGTTGGCTGGCAGGTAGGTGGCCGGTCCTTCAAGGCGTAACTCACTGCGGGATGGCATTGAGTGCACGGTCATGGCACCGACTTCAAAAAGCAAAGAAAGCTGATCACTGCGGATCAGGTCTATCGGCCCGATAATGCGAATGGCCGATAAATCAATCTGGCTTACGTCATAGCGTCTCCAACCCTGAATGAATTCGCCAGGGCCAAAGCTACCAAGCTGACTGACAAGTCCCGGAACGCGCAAGCCAGCCAGGAATAATTCGACTTCGTCTATCTGCAGGGGCTGGTCTGCCTTGAGGCTGTATTCACCCTGCACGGCCCAGTCACCGAGAACGGAGCTAAAGCTGATGCCATACAGTTTGATGTCTTCGGGATATTCCATGCGATACCGGGCACTTGGCGCGACACCCGATACGGTTGTCGCGTTGCCACTGCTCAAGGGCAGGCGGCTGTTGTACTTGGCCGCATAAATGCCCAAGTCCATATCTCTCAGTGCGGGTATCAAAATATGGAAAGCCACGCCGAACTGCCCGTCGTCATCCGGCTCGATATCGCCACCGCGCGGGATGGAAGATCCGCCTGGCGAAAAAGCGCAGGCACCGGGTGCAGAGTTTTCCGGGCAGCGGCCGAAACCGATTTCCGCCGCATTGCCACCGATACCCGCAAAGTCATTGGTCGCCCAGTAGGAGCCGGATGCATCAATCTCGGTTTTCTCCCAGCCCCATTGATAGAACAGTTCGACATTGACGAACTCATTAATGTCGAAGTTAAGGACGGTCATGGCTGCCGGCTCATATAATTCACTGACATCGAAACCGGGTACACGAAGCCGGTTGGCATTCACGGCTATCAGGCTGTTGAGTCCATTCTGGATGAAGATACTCTCCCCCCAGTTGAGGACTTGTTTACCGATCCGGTAGCCGACGTAATAGCCAGCAATATCTATCTCGCCATACAGGTAGGCATCAAGTAAATCGAGATTATTGCCAATCTCGTCTCTGACGGCCTGGCGCTTGTTACTCAGGTCCCTTGGTCCCTGCGTCTTGTTGGGTGGGCCGCTGTAATTGGCCGCATTGAAGAATTCCTGATCTTCGCTGACGTGGTCATATCGGTAGGTGCCACGCATAAAAAAATTGACTTGCCGGTATCTCAACGTGAGCTCTGAAGTTAACTTCAGACCAGCGGAAATCGGGTCACCTGAGTCATACGAAAGGTTCCCATCATCAGCATTCGTAGAATAGGCGCGTCCGCCGTTGGCGATGCCAACCAGGTCTTGACTTCTGTCTTCTGCGCGCCAGGCGGCACCAAGGGTGACGCTTGAGTCGAGGACGATGTCCAGATCCCCAAAATTGGTTTCCAGGGCTAGCGCAGCCGGGGGGGCACCAAGTAGGGCCAATGAAATAATCAGGGTTCTAATGCCGTGGTAGTAGTTGTTGTTCATGCGCTTATCCCAACTTGTTGTTGACATTTAGTAAAGCATAGTCTACATATTTGATACAAGCCTAAATATTAATTAACCCATTGAATAATAAGCAATTTTGTAGGATAAGGCTTACGCCTTTGTAAGAAATCCTGCCATATTGTGAATATAGCCTGTAATTGGGCAAGGGAAGAAAGCATGGATAACCAACTGATAACTCACGTAAAGCGAATAGGGGTCATTCTGCTTTCCAGTTTTCTGTTGTCGGCCTGCGGAGGCGATGGCGACGAACAAACAAATATTGGTAATAAAGGGGCAACCTCTACGCCGGTCATGTTGTTTGACCCGGTTGCGGCCAGCGCCATTGTGCCGTTTCCCATTGATTTATTTTTCGTGGACACAGCTAGTCCAAGCGGCTTTTCAACCGACACAACACTCAATATTCCCAATAGCTCGGGGGCACCATTCGTGGATCAGGCTAATCTGCAGGATGGGTTTTCCACGGTGGCCGAAGCCTTTATGGACATTCTGGGAGAAAACATAGATCTGGCAACGGCAAATGCACTGGGCGCAGTGCCCGCTGACAGGGGCGTGGTTATTGTTAACACCACGACCGGGACATTATTGAATCCGGGGATTGACTACCAGGTGACCCGCTCATCACTGATTACGACTCGGACGCGGCTGTATATTCAATGGCTAAAACCCCTGGCGCCCCGCAGCACGATAGCGGTGGTGGTCACCAACAAACTGGCCACGACAAATGCAAAGCCCGTAGTACCCTCGGTGATTTTTGTTGCCGTACGTAGCAGTAGTCCAATTGGATCTGCAGAAAACCCGGTACCTGAAACAACCCCGCCACTGACACAGGAGCAGATTGCGCAGCTCGAACAGATTCGACAATTCATGCAGCCCCTGTTTCAGTTTGCCGAGAGCGATCTGCCTGCTGGCCTCGGGATTAACCGGGACAACATCGCATTGGCATGGCCGTTCACCACCCAGTCAATCGGCGACAGCCTGGCCTCTCTGAATAGCTCCGC
>JBFKKS010000048.1:0-13628 GCA_041630955.1 Nevskiales bacterium | reverse complement strand
TCGAGTCGGCGACTGGCCTGGTGAATTCCATGCCGCGACCGTGGTAACGGATGTGACACATGAGATGGTCGTCATGCGGGAAGAAACTTTCGGTCCCTTGCTGCCAGTGATGCCATTTCGGAACGAGGACGAGGCCGTGGCGCTGGCCAATGACTGCAGCATGGCGCTGTCTGCCTCAATCTGGACCCGTGATACCCGGCGCGGCAAGAAGCTGGCTGATCGCATTGATAGTGGTGTGGTGGCGATCAACGATCATCTCTATACCCACGGCATGTCGGACCTGCCCTGGGGTGGCCCCAAGGAATCCGGCATTGGCCGTACACACGGTCCCGAGGGATTGATGGAAATGACCCGTCCCAAGGCGGTTAACTGGGACTGGTTGCGAGCCAGGCGCAACATGTGGTGGTATCCCCATGATGTCGCTACCTACAATGCGATCCGCAACGCGCTGTACCTGGTGGCCCCAAGGTCAATTGGCAATTTTTTTGCCTCGTTGATGCGACTGGCGCCCTTCGTAGTGCGTAAGATGTACGGCAAATAATTCTCAGCGAGACTTTTTTATGTCCAATCCAAAGTATGACGTTGTTGTTTTCGGTGCCACCAGTTTTGTCGGCAAAATTCTTAGCCGTTACCTGGTCGAAACTTTTGGCAAGGATCTGAAATGGGCGGCGGCAGCCCGTTCGCGCGCCAAGCTGGATGCCCTGATTGCTGACCTCGGGCCTGCCGGCAAGCAGCTGCCGACGATCGAGGCGGATGCCGCTGATGAGGATTCCCTGCGCGCCATGTGTTCCCAGGCGAGGGTTATCATCTCAACGGTTGGGCCCTACGCCCTTTACGGTGAGCCGCTGGTCAAGGTCTGCGTGGAAACCGGCACGGACTACTGTGACCTGACGGGAGAAATCCAGTGGGTTTACAAGATGATCCAGAAGTACGAAGCGCAGGCCAAGGCATCCGGTGCCCGTATCGTGCATTGCTCGGGCTTTGACTCGATTCCGTCGGATCTGGGCGTCTTTTTTCTGCAGCAGGAAGCACAGAAGCGCTTTGGACAACCCTGCAACCGGATCAAGATGCGGGTGTGGAAGATGCGTGGCACTGCATCGGGTGGAACGGCAGCCAGCTTGCTGAATGCCGTCAAGGAAGCTGCCAGCGACCCAAAGATACGCAAGATCATGGGCAATCCCTATTCCATCTGCCCTCCGGACTATCAGCCCAAAATGCGCCAGCCGGACGTGAAGTTCGCCCAGCAAGACCCCGATTTCGGCGTGTGGCTCGCCCCGTTCATCATGGCGGGCATCAATACGCGCGTTGTGCAGCGCAGCCACGCATTGCAGGGCCAGGCCTATGGTGAGAATTTTCAGTACGACGAGGCGATGTCTACCGGGGATGGCATCAAAGGCGGTGCGCGTGCGGCAGCCGTCAGCGCGGCCATGGGTGGACTGGTCGTGGGTGCGGCCGCCGGCCCGACGCGTAAGCTGCTGGCCAAGCTATTCCCGGAGCCGGGTGACGGCCCAACCCCGGAACAGCAGGAAACCGGTTTCTACGATTTACGCTTTCACGGGACAACGCCCGACGGTCAGACAATTCAGACCAGGGTCTATGGTGACCGTGATCCGGGCTATGGCTCTACCGCCAAGATGCTCGGTCAGGCTGGCGCCTGTCTTGCGTTTGATACACCCAAAGAGAAGTTTCCCGGCGGCTTCTGGACCCCTGCCAGTCTCTTCGGTGAACGGCTGATCAAGCGTCTGACGGCTGACGCTGGCCTGAGCTTCGAAGTGCTCTGATCTGCCTCTAGCCTCCTAGTGCAAGATTCGCATGCCCGTCGGCACCATTTCGGGGTGCTCGGGTTTATAGCCTGCGCTGTCTTGGTTACCCTTCGCAGGGTGGTGCTGAGCCCTGCCAGTCATAGTACCGGAGACAGTTCATGACCCGAGAGGACATCAATGCCTATCGAGCCAGTCTGTGGCCCATGCCAATGTGTACCCGTGTCGATGGCAATGCCGAGCGTCGACTTGGAGTGGAACTGGAATTCTCAGGGCTGGCCATAGACCGTATAGCCGAGCTGACGAAGGATGTGCTGGGTGGGCAGATAGAAAAGCTGTCCGATTATGAGTACTTCGTACGTGGCACGGCGCATGGCGACTTCGGCATTGAGCTTGACTATACGTACCTGAAAAAACTGGGGCGTGAACGAGATCTAGAAGTCGAGGTTGATGACCTGGATAACCTGGCAGAGGGGTTATTGGCGTTGCTGGCCAAGCAGGTTGTGCCTTATGAGATTGTAAGCCCGCCGATGGCAATGGGCGATTTATGGCAGATGGATACCCTGTTCCAGCGCCTGCGACGGGAAGGCGCAAAGGGTACGAATCACGCGGTTGCCTATGCTTTCGGGCTGCATCTTAATCCTGAAATGCCGGATTTGGAGGCATCGACAATCCTTGCCTATCTACGTGCTTTCCTGGCCATGTTTGATTGGCTCAAGGATCGCAGCAAGGTGGATCTGAGCCGCCGTGTTACTCCGTATATAGACCCGTTTGAGAAGGACTATATTCGACTGGTGGTTGCCGAGGATTACCAGCCCGATATCAGCCAGCTCATCGATGATTACTTGAAACATAATCCAACCCGGAATCGTGCCCTGGACATGTTGCCGCTGTTTTGCCATATCGACGAAAAGCGGGTCAGGGCTGTCGTCAAGGATGATCGTGTAAAGCCACGGCCTGCCTTGCACTACCGCTTGCCCAATTGCCAGATTGACGAGGCGGACTGGGGCCTGATTCGTGCCTGGCGTGACTGGTTGCAGATCGAATCACTGGCCAGCGATCCGAGACGCCTGGATGCAGTATGCAGAGGCTACCGGAAGTACCTGCAGAACCCGGCCAGCGGCTTGTTCAAGGACTGGTCGAAGACCTGTACGCGGTGGCTGTTACCCGAACTGTTATGAAGCGACCACTGATCGGGGTCACCGGCAGTGATAGCCGCTTGCCCCTGGCCTGGTGGTTTATTCGCTGGGCTCTGCTTAGCCAGGGGGCGCGGGCTTGTCGTTTGACACCCAGTCAACCGATGCCCCCGGCAGCGCTGGATGGCATAGTGATCAGCGGTGGAGATGATATCGACCCCGGCTTGTATCTGCCCGATGCGCCGGATATTCCAGCTGCGGACCCCAGGCGCGATGCCTTTGAAATTGAATCCCTGAAACGGGCGATTGACGGTGGCCTGCCCGTGCTGGGGATTTGTCGAGGCGCGCAGCTGCTCAACGTGGTGCTGGGCGGCAGCCTGCATGACGATATACGCGACATCCGCCAACATACCTCCAACCGTCGAACGCCATTTGCGTCCAAAACCCTGATCGTGGAGACCGGTTCCCGATTGGCTGATCTGCTGGGGACGCAGCGCGCCCGCATCAACAGTCTGCATCACCAGGCAATCGCCGATCTGGGTGAGGGGCTGATCGTGAGCGGTCGCGATATGGACGGTATCGTACAGGCTGTAGAGCATCCGTCTCACCGATTCATGCTGGGCCTGCAGTGGCATCCAGAATACCTGCCCCTGCGCCTGAGGCAGCGTGCCCTTTTTAAAGCTTTATGCGAGGTGGCCGGGCAACCCCGCGGGTGATCTTTTCCAGGCCGGGGCTACTGCAACAGAGCCTGGCAACGTGATGGCGGCGGCGGGGGTGGTGGCTTCGGCTTGCTTGGCTTGGGCGGTTTACGCATGTCAGCGAGCCAGGATTCGACCTCGGCGCCGCAGCCCTCACCTGGGGGCGGGGCAGGCTGATCTTTGCAGTCGGTGCTGCCGGGCGGGCAGCTCAGGCGCACATGAAAATGTGAGTCATGTCCCCACCAGGGGCGAACCTTGCGTAACCAGCTACGATCGGTTTCCCATTTACGGTTGCACAGGCTCTTCTTGATAGCCGGGTGTACGAAGATACGGGCGACTCGCTCATCCATTGCGGCCTGACGAATCAGTTCAGCATGTTTCCACTGGAAGCTGGGCGTGACTTTTAGTTGCCTGCGATCAACCAGCAATACGGCAGCCACATCGTTATGTCCCTGGCGCTTGCTGGCCGGTAGCCTGGGTGCGCCAAGGCGTAGCCAGATATCGGCATCAAGCCCCGATTGATGGCTGGCGTGACCACTGGTAAAGCGTCCGCCACGAGGCATGGCAATGTCGGCTACCAGCATGGTGCCCAGTCTGCGCTGTTCGACACGTTGCCCCAGCTTCTGGATGTAATCGACCATTTCTGGGTGGGCATAATTACGCCGCTTCGCCAGGCGCACAGCCTGATAGCCGGGTCCTGTATCGGGCACGGCTGCGCCACCAATCAGGCATCCATTGGTGTAATCGCCAATGGCTTCGGCCTCGCCGTGGGCAGGATTTTTAAATTTTGCCCAGTCACCTGCGTTCGCCAGCGGCATGCACGGCGAAAGCATCACTACCCACAACCAGGGTTGTATCAGCAGGCGGGAAAAGCGTCTGGAGTTTCTCATAACGGCGCATACACTAGCCCACACCTCTTACAGTGCGCCAGTGCTTTTAATCTAATCGCTGTCACGGCTGACTTCAGGTTGGTTCGCCAGCGCCTGTAAGGCGGCGGTGTAAGGTTGTGCACGGCGCTCGGCAAAACCGTCGATCAGAAAACCGATGGCGCCCACCAGGATCAGGGCCGGGCCGACGCCCTGTGCCCAGTCGGCCTTCAGGCCGAAGCGTAGGCCGAGGCCCATTACCACCAGGGCTGCCCATGTGGCGAGGTAACGGGGCCAGTTGGCGTTAACGGCCTGCATACGGGGTATTTCCTCAGCCAACATGGCGGTGGGGTCCTGCTGGTACTGTTGCGTGAGCTGCTCGACTTGGCCGGGGGTGCGTAAACCCACCGTCGCACCCGTGCCGACTGCGACCAGCCCGAACAGGATCAGGGGGACGGCCATGCCCCAGCCGAATCCGCCGCGATCACTCATGATTGCCGTAATGCCCAGGCCTATGATCAGCAACCCGGCGGGCAGTATGTAGTACAGCGCTTCGATGCGTTCCCCGCGGAAATAGCTTTGCATGATGTCGATAAAGCTCATTTAATTCTCCGGTTCAATTGCTCAGACTTCCTGCATTTGTCGAACCTGCTTGAGCACCATCTTTTTGGGGGAAAGCGGCAGAAAGACCATCTGTATGCGCAGTGCCAGTGGTACGCCGGCGATCACGTTCAGTTTGCCTGCCAGCATTCCCTCGTAACCGGCCTTGGCGACGTCATGGGCGCTGGCGGTTTTTTCAAACAGGTTGGTTTTATCCATGCCTGAAGTAGCTGCGAATCCTGATTCGGTAGCGCCCGGCATCAGCGCCGTTACGGTGATTTTCGTGTCGTGCAATTCTTCGGCAATGGCATTGCTGAATGAAGTGACATAGGCCTTGGTGGCGTAGTACACCGCCTGCAGTGGACCGGGGCAAAGGGCCGCCGTCGAGGAGACATTGAGAATCCTGCCACTGTTACGTGCGACGAAATCCGGCAGGAACAGGCGGGTAAGGGCGGTTAGTGCTGTGATGTTCAGGTTGATCATGGTCAGGTCATCGGCCCAGTTACGTTCGTGAAACTTGCCGCGACCGCCGAAGCCGGCATTATTGATCAGATAGTCGATCTCGATACCCTCGGCTTTCACGGCATCGTAAATCGCCTGGGCTGAATCTGGCAGGCCGAGATCGCGTGCAATGCTGATGACTTTCACCCCATGCGCCGACTCGAGTTCATTTTTGAGTTCATCCAGCTTGTCGGCGCTGCGGGCCGTAATAACCAGGTCGCCGCCTGCGGCGGCATGGATACGGGCGAATTCCTTGCCAATGCCGCTGGATGCGCCGGTGATGAGAGCTGTATTGCCTTTGGACATGTTCTGACTCCGTGGTGAGGCCGGGTCGAGCGTGAAATTGCTGCATGACCGGCGTAAGGTTTGCTCCCTGATACCATTTGTGGACAGCGAGTATGAGCAGCTTTACCCAGATTAAACATTTTGATGATTCTCGCAAGGCGGCCGGGCAGCAGGCCCGTGTGGAAGATACCCGGGCGGCTGCCGAGGACTTCCGCAAGGAAATACTGGCCGGTCCCAAGGTGCGTTACTACCAGTCCTTCGATCTGGTGAAAGTGCCTTACCCGACCCGCTATGGCTTGCGTAATGCCTTTTCGCGTGAAAAGTGGGTCGAGTATCTGCACTTGCAGAACCGCATGTTCATTATCCAGTTTGATACCAGCGATGGTGTGAAGACCCTTTTGGTGAGTCCTTCTGACCATGAGCGAAATGTAGAAACCCCCTTCTTTCGCCGCATGGCTGACAGCAATCCTGCCTGGCTGGACAAGGTGATTGTCAAGCGCCAGTCCTCCATGCCGGAACTGCTGGCCAGGGCCGGCTTGAAGCCCGAGGACGTGGACTACATTACCTACGATCATCTGCATACCCAGGATGTTCGCCGCTGGCTGGGCAGCGACGACAACGATCCCATATTGCCGAACGCCAAGTTGCTGGTGCACTGGCGGGAATGGGAATCCACGCTCGACCTGAACCCTTATCAGCGTGACTGGTATTGCCCCAATGGCATCGCGGGAATCCAGGAAGACCGGGTGATCAAGTTCGATGGATCAATCAAGTTGGGGGACGGCTGTGCGCTGGTGCATACGCCGGGCCATACCGAGGGCAACCACTCCATCGTCGCCCACACTGACGAGGGCATCTGGGTGACCAGCGAAAATGGTGTAAGCGTGGATGCCTATGCACCGGAGCTGTCTACTGCCGCCGGCGTGGCCGAGTACGCGAAAATGTTGGGTACCGAAGTCATCATCAATGGCAACACCCTGGAGAATTCCATCGATCAGTACATCTCGATGGTGCAGGAGAAGACCATCGCGGGGCCGTCGGCGCGTGATCCGCGCTTTCCGAACATATTTCCCTCTTCAGAGATGACGCCCTTCTGGGCCTTTCCCGGCACCAGGCCGGCGTTCTACGTCGGCGAGGCCAGGCATGGAGAACTGGTCAAGGCGTAGTGGTGGAGGGCGCACGCAAGAGCTTTGAACACCGTGGGTTCAAACTCTCTTACCTGGACTCCGCGCCGGCTGACCTGAAGCGCCCGGCTGTGCTGTTGCTGCACGGCTTCCCGGACAGCAGCGACATGTGGCAGCCGCAGATAGAGGCCCTGCATGGCGCCGGTTATCGCTGTATCGCGCCCGATACGCTGGGCTGTGGCCAGTCCGACATGGCGCCGCGCGTACGTGATTACAACACCGTGAAAATCGCCGGCGATCAGGTTGCCCTGCTGGATCATCTGGGCGTGGACAAGGCCCATGTGGTGGGTCACGACTGGGGTGGCATGATCGCCTGGTTTTTCGCGGCCCACTTCCCCCAGCGTATCGACCGCCTGGTCGTATTATCCATGGGGCATCCCATGGCTTATGCGCGCGCCGGTATGCGGCAGAAAGGTATGGCCTGGTATACCGCTTTCTTCCAGCTGCCGGGCCTATCCGAAAAGCTGCTGGCCGGGGAAGGGCGGCTGTCCCTGCGGCAGGTATTTCGTAGCCATCCGCAGATGGATGAAGTCATGCAACGCCTTCGGCAGCCCGGTCGCATGACGGCTGCCTTGCGCCTGTACCGGGCCGCGATTCGCCCCGTACTTCTGCAAAGACAGCCGAATGTCTGCGTGCCGACACTCGGCGTCTGGAGTGACGCGGATCGCTTCCTGACAGAAGAACAAATGACCGACTCCGGGAACTATGTCGACGGCCCGTGGCGCTATGAGCGCCTGAGAGGCCATCACTGGGTGCCACTTGAGCAGCCGGAAAGAATCAACGAATTGATCCTGGCCCATTTGCGTTACTGACCGACTTGTAACCCGGTATCTGTCAGGCTCATCCTATTGGTACAACCAGGGGGCATCATGACAGGCATCAAACTCGAATTTCCCGGCCATGCCGGGGACAAGCTGGCAGCGCGTCTCGATAGCCCTGCTACCCAGCCACGTGCCTATGCGCTGTTTGCGCATTGCTTTACCTGTGGCAAGGACATATTCGCCGCTTCACGCATCAGTGCGGCACTGGTCGAACGGGGCTACGCCGTTCTGCGTTTCGACTTCACCGGCCTGGGGATGAGTGAAGGCGAGTTCGCCAACACCAACTTCAGTTCCAATGTGGCCGATCTGGTCAGGGCGGCTGATTATTTGCGTGAAGCGTATGCGGCGCCCACCTTGCTGATCGGCCACAGCCTGGGTGGCGCTGCAGTGCTGGCGGCCGCAGGCGAGATACCCGAGGTAGCGGCGGTGGTGACCATCGGTTCTCCATCGGAACCCGTGCATGTGGAAAAGCAGTTTGCTGACCAGTTAGAGGCCATTCGCGATGCGGGTGAACTGGAGGTGCAACTGGCCGGTCGGCCTTTCCGTATCCAGAAACAGTTCCTGGATGACCTGGAAGCCACCACCATTCGCGATCGCGTCGCGCATCTGCATCGGGCTTTACTGGTGATGCATTCGCCCGTCGACGAGATCGTGAATATCGACAATGCACGCCAGATCTTTGAAGCCGCCAAACACCCGAAGAGCTTTGTGTCCCTGGATGACGCGGATCATCTATTGCGCCGGCGTGAGGATGCCGAGTACGCAGCCGGGGTGCTGGCTGCCTGGGCCGAGCGCTACCTGTCGTCGGCCCCGCCAGCCAGGTTGGCGGATCTGGGCGAGGGCGAAGTCGAGGTCAGCGAGACCGGCACGGGACAGTTCGCCAACCTGGTCAGGGCAGGGCGGCACCAGCTGCCAGCCGATGAGCCACAGTCTCTGGGGGGCGGTGATAGCGGCCCCACCCCCTACGATTACCTGCTGGCCGGGCTTGGCGCCTGCACATCCATGACCTTGCGAATGTATGCCGAGCGCAAGCAGCTACCCCTGCAAAAGGTCAGGGTGCGACTTACGCATGCCAAGATCCATGCCAAGGATTGTGCTGACTGTGAAAGCAAAGAGGGGCAGATCAGCGAAATACATCGAGACATCGAACTGCAGGGAAACCTGACCCAGGAACAGCGTGCCAGCTTGCTGGACATCGCCAACAAGTGTCCGGTACATCGGACCCTGGAGAATGAGATCAGGGTGCGCAGCCGCCTGGTCGAGAACTAGCGGTTTTCATCGCGGCGCGGCAATTGCCAGCCCGGCCTTACAAAGTGGCAGGTGTAGCCGCCGGGATAACGTAGCAGGTAGTCCTGGTGTTCCGGCTCGGCTTCCCAGAAGTCGCCGGCGGCAGCGACCTCGGTCACGACCTTGCCGGGCCACAGACCGGAGGCGTCCACATCCTTGATGGTGTCTTCGGCTACCTGCCGCTGTTCGTCCGAGGTATAGAAAATGGCCGAGCGGTAACTCATGCCGCGATCATTGCCTTGCCGATTCAGTGTGGTCGGGTCATGAATCTGGAAGAAAAATTCAAGTAGCCGCCGAAAGCTGGTCTGTTCGGGGTCGAAGATGATCTCGATGGCCTCGGCATGCGTGCCGTGATTGCGATAGGTGGCATTGGGTACGTCGCCGCCGGAATACCCCACACGTGTGGCAATCACCCCGGCTTGCTTGCGGATGAGATCCTGCATGCCCCAGAAGCAGCCGCCGGCGAGAATGGCCTTTTCATTTGTTTTCGTCACGCTATGCTCCTTGGGGCAGATATGAGAAGTTTATCGCTTGCGGCCGGTTCTGCGCAGGCCGGTCTGGCGTTTACCTTCGGTGGCACGTCATTCAGACAACTTGGGTGCCACTGGTCGGCGCAGGGGTACGTGCCGAAAAGCCGGCACGCGCCTATACTGCCCGACTGGACAATTGAATTCGTGAGATCAATAAAGATGACTTATACCCCGAAACTTTCTACTGGCCTTGTCGCTGCGGTTTTCCTTTTGCTGACTGCCTGTGGTGGTGGCGGTGGTGCTTCTTCTAAAGCATCCGGCAATGACAGTAGCCGCCTGGCCAGTTCGTCTTCTATCCGTGTTCTGTCCAATCGGGCTGACCTCATCAGTGGTGGCGATGCCTTGATAGAAGTGATTGCCGGTGACAAGCGTCCTGCCATGATGCTGAATGGTAAAAACGTCAGCGGACTTTTTCAGCAAACGCCCGATGGGCACTGGCGTGGCTTGTTAACTGGGCTGAAGCTGGGCAAAAACACGTTTACTGCCCAACTGCCGGGCGGCGATGCCGTAGCGGAACTGATGAACCACCCGAATGGTGGTCCGATATTCTCCGGTCCGCAGATTCAGCCCTGGGTCTGCCAGGACGGCGCGCTGGATGAGAAATGCAATCAGCCGCCCGAGTATAGCTTTTTGTATAAGTCTTCAGACCCCGGGACTATCGGCCTACTGCCCTACGACCCGCAGAACCCGCCTGCCGATGTGGCCGACACCACCACCGAAACCGGGGTCACCGTGCCCTTTATCGTGCGCCAGGAACTTGGATATCAGGATCGTGACCAGTACAAGATTCTGACGCTGTACGATGAGACTAAGGACTGGACAGCGCAGCAACCGCAGCCGCAATGGAACGGCAAGTTGCTGGTGACCCACGGCGGTAACTGCGGTGCAGCGCATGGTGCAGGCAATGCCCCAGTCAATGATTACGCGGGCACCATTCCGGATAACCCGGTCAATGAAAATAGTTACGTCGTGGCCCTGGGTAAGGGTTATTCGGTGCTTTCCACGGCACTGGATAATGCCGGTCACAACTGCAATATCGCGGTGCAGGCCGAGTCGCTGATGATGGGTAAGGAGCGCTTTATCGAGCAGTACGGGCCGCTGCGCTACACCATCGGTACGGGTTGTTCGGGCGGTTCGATCGTTCAGTACACGCTGGCCAACGCCTACCCCGGCATTTACCAGGGCATCCTGGCGATGTGTGCCTTTCCGGATGTGATGACGCCGGCAACACAGTTCACTGATTATCATTTGTTGCGGATTTACTTCGAAGATCCTTCACGCTGGGGTGATGTCGTGTGGACCCCGCAACAGTATGCCGATGTCGAGGGGCATATTACCCATGCCAATGCGGTCACTGCGGATGAAGGACTGTACAAGGCGGCGTTGAATCCAAGCAATCCCTGTCAAGGCGTGAGCGACGAGGAGCGCTTTGATGAGCAGAATAATCCGGGTGGTGTGCGCTGCGACGTACTGACTTACATAAAAACGCTGCTGGGCCCTCGCCCTCCAGAGGTCTGGACCGAACTGGAGCAGTCACTGGGTCGAGGCTTTACCGGTCTTCCGATCAGCACGGTGGGGATTCAGTATGGATTGAACGCCCTGCGTGAAGGCCTGATCACCCCGCAGCATTTTGTCGAACTGAACAGTCGCATTGGCGGCATAGATCTTAATTTCAACTGGATGCCTGAGCGCATTCAGTTTGATGAACCTGCGTTGTCGAATGCCCATCGCACCGGCATGGTCAATATGGCGACCAATATGGGTGCAGTGGCAATGATTAACTTTACTGGCAATGAGCCAGCTGCCGCCCACGATACCCGGCATTCTTTCGAGATGCGCTGGCGCCTGGATCGTGCGCAGGGACATCACGACAATCATGTCATGTGGGGCGGTCCCATACCGTTCGTCGGGGATCGGAATTACGTCTTTTTGGGCCTGGATTATATGAGTGACTGGCTCGATGCGGTCGAGGCCGATACCAGCGACACCCCGGTTGCCGAGAAGATCGTCAGCAACAAACCGGCGCATGTTCACGATGCCTGCAGTGACGGCAATGGCAACTTCGTGCTTGAAGAGATGTGCCCCGAACCCATCGTGGAGTATTACGAAACACCGCGTATTGTGGCAGGCGATGGTATCTACGGCGATAGCCTGGCTTGCCAGCTACGGCCCTTCAGCCGCGAGGATGATTATGGTCCAATCCCGTTCACAGAGGATCAGTGGCTGAAGCTGGAAGAGGTTTTTGCCGAAGGGGTCTGCGACTACGATAAGCCGCCCATGAGCCAGCAACCGGCAGTGACCTGGCAGAAATATGCCAATGACAAGGGTAAGGTCATTTACGGCGGTACGGCGCTACCAAAGGCACCGGCCAACTCCGGACTGGGCTGGGCCTCACCCGCGTTCCAGGTCTTCGCGGACTAGGCATGAGTTTTGTGACTGTGGCGCCCTACATTATGTTGGGCGCCTTCATTCTCTTTGCCTATACGGCTGAGGCCATGACCGGTTTCGGCAGCATCGTGATTGCGCTGTCGTTGGGGGCCCTGTTTTTCCCGATTGATTTCCTGCAAACCGTGCTGGTGCCGCTGAATATCTGCATGACCAGCTTTCTGACCTATCGCTACCGCCAGCATATCGACTGGAATCTGCTCGCCAAGTTGATCATGCCCTTCATGCTGGCTGGCACGCTGGCAGGTTTTGTACTGCAACCCCATTTGGGTGGAGCGGTGCTGAAGACCATTTTCGCCGCACTGATTCTGTGGTTTTCCCTGCGCGAATTGCTGCGTATGCGTGGCGGGCTTGAGGTAAAGACAAAATCCATCGGCTGGAGCCGCGGCATTATTGGCGCGGCCGGTATTACGCATGGCCTGTTCGCCTCAGGCGGACCCCTGCTGGTGTACGGACTGGCCGGTATGTCGATCGACAAGGCTCGCTTTCGCGCCACGCTGATCCTGGTGTGGCTGTCACTGAATAGCGTACTGACAGTGCTGTTCCTGATAGACGGACGCATCCAGGCTAACTGGCAACCGATTGTGGCCTTTCTGCCGCTGCTGCCACTGGGCGTGTGGCTGGGCGAGCACCTGCATCACAAGGTGAACGAGGACAGCTTCAAGCTGTGGATTTACCGCGTGTTGGTTTTGTCGGCACTGGCACTGCTGGTATCCAGCCTGCTGCCCTTGCTCCCGGCCTTTTAGGGCGTGCTCAGCCCGCAAACCCTGCAGCATTATCGGGCCCTGGCCGACTGGCTGGCAGGCCGGGCGAGCCCAGCTTCCACAGCTATTATCGGTATCAATGGTGCGCAGGGTTCGGGCAAGAGCACGCTGGCTCGCGCCCTTGTTGATGAGCTTGCAAGGTCGCATGATTTGCGTGCCGGGATCCTGTCGCTGGATGACTGTTATCTCGGGCATGCCGAGCGTCAGCAACTGGCTGTCGAGGTACATCCGCTACTGACAACTCGCGGCGTGCCGGGAACCCATGATGTCGAACTGGGACGATCGCTTCTATCAACAATGCGAGAGCTCGGTACCGGGGAGACCCTCGCGCTGCCGGTTTTTTCCAAGGCCGGGGATGATCGTTTGCCCGCAACTCAGTGGTCACGTGTACAGGGGCCGTTTGATCTGATCCTGTTCGAGGGCTGGTGTGTGGGTACGCCCCCTCAGCGTGAGGCCGAGCTCGATCAGGCGGTGAATAGGCTGGAGCGCGAGGAAGATGCCGATGGCCGCTGGCGCCGCTACGTGAATACGCAGTTGGCGGGGCCGTATGCCGACTGGTTTGCCATGCTCGACGCGCTGGTCTTCTTGCAGGTGCCGGACTTCGAGCAGGTCGCTTCATGGCGTGGCCAGCAGGAGGCTGAAACTGCTGCCGTGGCTGGCGCCGGGCGGGGCCTGATGTCAGCTGCCCAGCTTGAGCGTTTTATTCAGCACTACGAACGCCTGACCCGCCACGCGCTGGCCGTGTTACCGG
>JBFKKS010000047.1:0-13752 GCA_041630955.1 Nevskiales bacterium | reverse complement strand
CATGTTGCCTGTCGTTAATGGGGCGACCCAGTATAAGGCCGATGCTGCAACATCGCCTAAATTCAGAAGCAATCAGCTATTCTGTGGCTACGGCCAGACTTTCTACGAAGTTGAAGTCTTAACCGTAGCTGGCCTTTTCTTCCTGAACCTTGCCGGGGTCGGGCAAGCAGATATGTTCGCGTAACCAGGTGGCGAATTCCCCCTCTGCTAGTTTGCCTTCAGCCAGGGCTAGATAACGTGGATACAGTTCTGCATCAGTAGCCTCAATACGCCCACCGTTCAACCGGATAAACAGTTCGCAAGCCACTGCAGCAGTACGCTTGTTGCCATCTACAAAGGGATGATTACGCGCCAGACCAAAGGCAAGACTGGAGGCGAGGTCAGCCAGATCGGGTGGGGGTGAGATCGCGCAACAGGTTGGCCAGTGCCGCCTTGCTGACAGGCTTGGAAAGCCAGCCATCTATACCGGCGGCATCAGCAGCTTCCTGGGCATCTGTTGTGGCGTCGGCAGAAACGGCAACAATCATCGGGCAATGCGCTTGCGGCAGGTCACGAATCTGCCTGGCCGCCTGCAGGCCATCCATTACAGGCATGTGCATGTCAGTGAGTACCAGGTCAAAAGTTGCTTCGCGGGCCGCGTCTACCGCCTGTTGGCCATCATCGACTACCTTGATGTCGGTGCAACCCAGGCGTTCCAGCATGAAGCGCAGCACTAACTGGTTGGCCGCGACATCCTCGGCTACCAGTACGCGAATGTTGGCACCCACCTGGCTGTCGTCAGCAACCTGGCGAGCCTCGGCCGAGAGTTGTTTTGCCGTTATGGCAGCCAGCTTGCGCAACCGCCGTGGCGTGACTATGTCGTAAAGGTCGTCCAGAACCAGTGGCTGTACACTGCCGTCATGCAGAATAACTTCCAGGCACGGTTTTTCATCGGCTGTGTTACCGGCAGCTCTTGAAACCGGGACTTGTAACCAACTGGCCATGGAAACGATCACCCTGTTGATCGAGTCAGGCAGGCCGGTGTAAGCCAGCGTCCAGTTTGGCAGCTTCTCTGACAATGGGGCACCTTGCTCGACCTGCATTTCAAATGAGAAGCAGGAGCCCACGCCCTGTTGGCTTGTTGCCCATATGCGTCCACCGGTTTGCTCGCAGATCTGTCGGCAGATGGCGAGTCCCAGTCCGGTGCCACCGAACTCCCTTGTGATCGATGGGTCAGCCTGGGTGAATTCATCAAAAAGTGTTTCTACGCGATCCGGTTCAATGCCGATACCGGTATCCCTGACATCAACACACAGCTTGCCACGATCGCCACCCAGAGCTGTCCAGTCCACGTGAATTGAAATCTCGCCCTCGCGGGTGAACTTGACCGCATTCGACAGGAGGTTGAGCACAACCTGCCTGAGCCGATCCGGGTCACCGACAATCTGTGATGGCACATCGTTGCCGCAGGTCAGGTGGAGTGCAAGGCCCTTGTCGCGTAATACGGGGGCGACGATATCTACGGCTTCTTCCATGGCCTGGTCAAGCGGGAAGGTGATCGATTCAAACGGCAGTTTTCCGCATTCCAGCTTGGAAAAATCCAGTACATCGTTAACCAGTGCCAACAGGGCTTTGCCACTGTTCTGGATCGTTTCGATGCAGGTGCGCTGCTCGGTTGTCAGGTTGGTTTCGTCAAGCAGAGAACTCATGCCGAGTATGGCATTCAGGGGCGTACGAATTTCATGCGACATATTGGCCACGAAGCGAGTGCGGGCCCGGCTCAGACTCTGGGCCTCGTCGCGTGCCTTCCGCATGGCAACCTCGGCCTGCTTGCTTGCAGATATATCCCGTTCGATCGCAATGAAGCTTTCTATCTGGCCATCACTGGTGTGTACCGGCTGGCAGTCAATGGCAACCCAGTATGGTTCGCCCTGCTTGGAATAGTTGATGATCTCAACCTCAAACCCCAGACCTCTCGATATTGCCTTTCGCATGTGCGCGATAGTCTGCAAATCTGAGCCGGGCCCCTGGAGAAAGTCACCCGGCGTACGACCCCGTACCTCGGCCAGTTGATAACCGGTGGCGCGCTCAAAGCCTTCGTTGACCCAGTCGATACGACCCTCGGCATCGGTGATGATGACGATGTTGTCCGTGCTCTGTGCCACCAGTGACAGTTTGCGTGAGCGCTGCTCGCTGTCACGTAGTGCCCGCAAGGTCAGTTGCTGATCAGTGATATCAATCAATGACCCATACCAGGCCTCGTCATCGCGGCTGGCACGCAGTATGAAACTACGCAGTTCAGAAAAGCCGGTGGTCATCTGAATCTCAAACGTAATCGGATTATTTTCGGCAAACGCCGACCGTAGTGCTTCGCGGGTTTTGTTATTCGGAACATGATCCAGCAAAGACTGGCCGATAGAGGTTTCGACCGGGTAGCCCAGCTTGCGAGCCCAGGATGGGTTCAGCAGTTCAATCCTGCCCGTTGTATCGCAGCGAAACACAATTTCTTCGAGCAGATTGATCAGCGTGCTGAACTCACGTTTTTGTTGAGACAGCTCTTCAATCAGGCGGACGTTAACCTGGGTCTGCAGTTCACTGACAGATGGCTTTTGCATGGTCACGCTCCGTTGAGGCGTTCAGGGCTTGAGGCGTTCGGGCCGCCAACTCAGGCAGCCAGCATCGCCTCACTGGTGGTCACGGTGGCATACAGCGGAAATACGTTCTCGCAATAGAAATCCTGCTCAAAATTGGTTCGACCGGAAGTGCAATCAGACAATACCGTCACGGCAAAGCCGCGGTCCGCTGCGTGACGCGCCGTGGAGTCGATGCAGATAGAAGTGACAGTGCCAGCCAGCACCAGGTTGTCGATCTCCCGTTCGCGCAGCAGTTTCTCAAGCTGTGTATTTGAAAAGGCGTTGAGGCCACGTTTGCCAGGCAACTCGGTGATCAGGGAATCATAGGGTTCAAACTCGGTGACAGCTTCTGCACCGGGGGTGCCTGCCTTGAAAGCCCCGACTTCCTTGATGGTCTTGAGAATACCGACCGGCTCGTCTAGTTCACTGTAGTCGGGTGTGAAAATAATCGGCGTCGAAACCACGGCACCAAAGTTTGTGCCGGCCCTGTCGAGCAGGTTCAGGGTGTTTTGCATAACGCCGGTCACACGCGAGGATTCTTCAATCACCTTGTGAAGAATGCCATCGTTGGCGAAATAATCTTTCTGGAATCCGATAAGTAGCAAAGCGCTTTTTTGAAGGTTCATCCTTGAGCTCCATACATTGTGAATGTCATGTTGTGTATTACTTTGCAAGCCTCGTGCCATTTCATAACTTACTGAAATATATATAAATAGTATTTTATGGCCCCGGTTTCTGGAGGTGTATTCTCGATATGATTCGCGTTTTGGGAATCAAATTGCTTCTGAACTCGGAAAGCAGGTGCCTCGCCTGGTGGCTTTGCAAAAGCCGTGGGCATTTGGGAATTGGCCGTGCAAGGGGGTATGGCAGGAGCCGCAGGCCTTTCGGCAGTGCTTGCTGGGCAGCCGAAGAAGCCGCCGGTCTTTATTGGTGAGGTGTGTCTCTAGAGGTGTTCTGAAATCAGCGCGATGGCTTCATCAGTACTCTGCTTGAGGCGTTTTGCCAGAACCAGTGCATCGCCCAGATTATCATCGCGGGAAATGGACTCGGTGGAGCAGGCCAGGTCTGCCAGCTCATCCAGTCCGATGGTGCGCGCCGTGGACTTGAGCGTGTGCGCCTCTGCGTGAATAACCTTGATATCTGATTTATCAATGGCGGCCTGTACCTTCACTGCATGTTTCAGGAACTCTTTGTAGATGCTCGCCATGATCATCGGTACGGCATCGGCACCGATATCCTCCTCGAGTTGTTGCAGTGCTTGTTTATTGAATTGCATGCGCTATCGGCCAGCGATGATTGAGTTGGACAGGTGTGTTGATTTCAGGCGCTAGTATGAGGCCAATAAACGTCTATTGCATATCCAGGCGCTGCTGGAGAAGATCCGCGGCGGTGTCGAGGTAGTCGTGGAGTTCTTTGGCATTACTCATAGCTGCCTCGCTACTGCCTTCTCGTGCCGCGCTCTCTGCTGATTGAGCAGAATCGGCCACCGTGTCCAGCCCTATGGTTCGTGCCGTTGATTTGAGGCTGTGGGCTTCGTGCCCGATCTGTGCAACATCCTGCGCAGCTATCGCCGCAGACAGGAGTTGCTTTCTGTCCATGATTTCTTTGACAAGGCTGCCTACGATTGTCGGAAAAATCTCATCACCGACGTCTTTCTTGAGTTGTTCCCAACTGGCTTCATTGATATTCATGTCTCACCCTATCGAGATAATTAAATGCCTGCTATGCCTTGTCTCTTTGCTCGCTTGCCCAGCGGTAGAGCACGGCGAGTAGCTCCTGTTTGTCGACAGGCTTGGTCAAAAAGTCATCCATGCCTGTTTCGATATACCGTTCACGGTCTCCCTTCATTGCATTGGCAGTCAGTGCAATGATCGGGGTTTCCTGTGCAGTATCTATCTTGCGAATCTCCTGCGTGGCCGTGACGCCATCCATTTCGGGCATGAAGATATCCATCAGTACCAGGTCGTAATTGAAGCTCTTTAACGCTTCAACGGCCTCAAGACCGTTGTTAGCCGTATCGATAATGTAGCCCGTATCGGTCAGCATGGCCTGTATGACCATTTGATTGGTGGCTGAATCTTCAGCCAGCAGTATACGTACAGGTGGCCAGCCAAGATTGATGGGCAGCGGCGCCTGTTTCTCATGGGCTGTCTGCTGGCTTTTCTCCGCACGCTTGAGCGTTAGTTCGAGGGTGAAGTTCGCCCCCTTGCCGGGCTGGCTGGTGGCGTCGATGCTGCCACCCATGGATTCAATCAGGTGCTTGCAGATAGACAGACCCAGTCCGGTTCCTGATATTTTGCGAGTGGAGTTCGAGTCCATTTGCTTGAATGGCTGGAACAGGCGTTCACGCTCGTCGTTGTTGAAGCCAATGCCCGTATCCGATATCTGAATGCTGGCAGAGAGTTGCTCGCTATCGGCCTGCCGGGTTATAGCTTTGACCGTGATCTTGCCCTTGTCGGTAAATTTCACTGCATTGGAAAGCAGGTTCAGAATGATCTGCCGCAGGCGGCCCTCGTCGCCCATGACAGTCGAGTTCAGGGTTTCACTGATATCGGTCTCGACTGTCAGCGATTTGGCGCTGGCCTGTGAACGGATCAGGTCAACAGCGCCGCGAATGGTATCGCCGATTTGGAAGGGAATGGTCTCCAGTTCCAGTTTGCCCGCTTCCATCTTGCTGATGTCCAGAATTTCATTCAGCAGGCCAAGTAACTGGCGGGCAGACTGTTGTGCCGTCAAGACGTAGTTGTGCTGGGTTTCATTTAGCGATTTGTCGTCACGTAAAACGGTTAATAGTCCGAGCACGCCATTCAGAGGGGTGCGTACCTCATGGCTGATGGTGGCCAGGAAGGTGGTCTTGGCTTCATTGGCCTGTTCGGCTTTTTCACGGGCGTTTACCAGCTCTGCCTCGTTATGTTTCTGCTCCGTTATGTCCATGTGTAACGTTACGCGGCCGCCATCTCGCATACGGCGTTCGATTACGCGGATGCAACGCCCATCGTGAAGGCCTTGCTCAAAGCGTGATTCGGGTACCTGGAATTGATTGAGTGCTTTTTCTACCAGTTTGTCGATGGCCTCGGGACTGCTGGCATCCAGGTTGAGAAATTGTTCTTTCTCAAGGCCTTTACGCACGATGTGCTGATAGGTGCTGCCCGTTTCAATGTCGGCACGGGTTCTGTCGTAGATTTCGCGAAAGCGTTCGTTATGCACGGCGAGCCGGCCATTGGGGTCGTAAATGGCAATGCCCTCGGGCAGTGACTCAATCGCATCGCGGAACCTGTGTTCACTCAGCTCCAGCGCAGCCGTGGCGTGGTCCACGGCCAGGCGCGTATGGTGCGGCAGGCGCAACAAAAAATAGACCAGCGACAGGATTAATAGGGTTATAAAGGTGGCAGCCAGGCGGTAGATGTCCTGATTTGGCCACTGCTCTGGCCAGCCCTTTATGGGCACGATGGCCAATTGCCAGTTGCCGGCTGGAAGAGAAATATCACCTATTAAGGGTTGGTGATTCAAGACTTCAGGGTCGCCAAAAAACACATCCCCCTCGCTGCCCATGCTGTTCTTGCCGCGCAGCGCATAGTTGTACTGCGTGTCACTTGGCTGCAGCCCCACCTCTGCCAGGAACTCATCCATGTCGAGCAGGATGGTCGCAAAGCCCCAGAACTTTTCCTGGCGTGGGTCATTCATGTCTGGCATGAAGATGGGGTGCCTGCCAATGAGTGCAGTGCCGCCCTGAATTAACTTCAGGGGTCCTGCCATCCACAGTTGCCTCGCCTTGATCGCCTGTTCTGCTGCTGCCCGTCGTGTGGGGTCTGCCAGCAGGTCATGACCTATGGCTTTCCTGTTTTCGAAAAGCGGCCATACATGCGTGACGATGCCGCCGGGGGCCAGTTGCAGGCTTCGAATGCTCGGCACCATCATTCCCAGTTCAGACGCGAAGGTCTGGAATTGATCATCGTTGATTTCACCCTCGGCCCGCGCAAACCCGCTCAGGCCATGAACCATATAAAGCTTGGAGTTGAGGGAGGTTTCAACGGTGCCACGCACCAGGGCGAGTTTTTCCATTGCCGAGGCGGTGGCTTCATTGCGATGGTTTTGCAGTTGTAATGAATCCCAGGTCAGGAACAGCGAGAAAATGCCCACGGCTGCCAGCAAGGAGCTGAATATGGCACCCGTTCTGGAGGTCATCCAGGTCAGGGCTGTGTGTGTGCTTTGACTGATACTGGTCTGGAGTTGCTTGTCTCTTAACCACTCTGCAATGGGTGGCTGCTGGCGCAACTCGGTTTCCACCAGAACGCCCAGATCACGCAATTGCTGGCACTGCTTATTGTCGAAGCGGCGTGGCTTGGTATCGATGATGCAGAGCGTTCCCGCCATACGGCCGCTCTTCATTCGCAATGGGTAGCCGGCATAGAAACGGATTTTTACACCTTCCATTACTAAGGGGTTGTCCCGAAAACGCTCATCCTGAAGCGTGTCTTCAATGAGGAAGATGCCATCACTGGCTATGGCGTGCCCACAAAACGAGATATCTCTTGGGGTTTCCGGTACATCCAGCCCCTGGCGAGACTTGAACCACTGGCGATCCTTGTCTACCAGGCTGACCAACGCGATGGGCACCTGGAAGATCTCCCTCGCCAGCCGGGTTAATCGATCAAATCGCTCCTCTGCCGGGGTGTCTAGCTGATGCAGATCCTGCAACGCACAGAGGCGTTCTTCATCATCGGGTAATTCGGGCGCCTTTTGCATTGGCCTGATCCTTGGCTGCTGTGCTGCTATTGCCCTAGCAGATCATTGATCTTCTGAAGCAGGGCATCTTTCTTGACCGGTTTGGAGAAGAAATCATTCATACCGGCGGCCAGGCAGCGATCGATGTCTTCCTGCAGGGCATTGGCGGTCAAGGCAAGAATGCGCGTGTCCTGTTTAGGGCCGTCCAGTTCCCGTATTTGACGAGTGGCATCCAGGCCATCCATTACCGGCATGCGCAGGTCCATCAGCACAATATCAAAGTCGCTTTTTGCAACTGCATCGACGGCCAGCTTGCCGTTGTCGACCACCGTTACATCGTAGCCCGCACTTTGCAGGATCGTGCTCAAAACCAGTTGGTTCGATGCCGAGTCTTCAGCCAGCAGAATGCGCTTTTTCTTCTCCTGGGCAGAGCGAGCTTTTGCTTTTGGCGCCGTGTTGCCTGGCTCTACCTTTTGCATGGCCCCGAATAGCGCTTCTGCCGTCGCTGGCTTGACGATGACGTTGGCCGGCTTTTTAGGCGCCATATGCTGTACGGCGGCTTCCTGGTCGGGCGTAACCAGAAGGCAAATCTTGCGCATGTCCACATCGTGGTTGGAAAGCCATAGCGCGAGTTCACCTATCGACATGTCGATGCTTTGCTGGTCGATGATGAGTACATCGGCTTTTTCGGCTGCATTCGATGCCAGGCTGTCCAGGCGTTTTCGAATTGTGATCTTGGCGCCGAGGTCGACTATCTGGCGTTTGAGGCACTCTTGCGTGGGCGGCTGGTTCACTATTGCGAATACATTAACGGGGCTGCTGAGAGCGGGGCGCTCTGTCATTTGCCCGCCATAGGGGAAACTGCCTTCCAGCCAGAATTCACAACCGGGTTTGAGCCTGTAATTGACGCCGACCTTGGCGCCTATTGCGTCGGCGATGAGTTTGACAATGGCCAGCCCCAGTCCGGCGCCTGAATAGGCGGTGGTGTCGCTGTTATCGACCTGGGTGAATTCATTAAAAATGGCCTTGGCATGCTTGGCTGTAAGCCCGTTGCCGGTATCGCGTACGGAGAAGCGCAGGCGGGCTTTCTGCTTGCCCAGTTTCACGGTTTCGACCCTGAGGATCACACCGCCTTCCGTGGTGAACTTGATCGCGTTATCCACGTAATTGACAAGAATCTGGCGCAACCGCTTGGCGTCGCAGCGCAGTGTGGTGGGGACCTGCGGATCAACATAGATGGCAAAGTCGAGGTTTCTGGCAAAGGCCTTGCGTCCACAGGAATCGGTCAGGTTATGCAGCAGTGCGGGCAGGTCTGTGTCTTGCTCATTGAGTTCCAGTTGTCCTGATTCAATCCGTGAGAAATCCAGGATGTCACTGATCAGGTCCAGCAAGGCCTCGCCGGAGGATTGCGCCATGCTGGCAAAGCGGCGCTGTTCTTCGTTAATGTGCGAATCAAGCAGCAAATCCACAGCGCCCAGTACCGTGGTTAACGGGGATCGAAGTTCATGGCTCATATGGGCCAGGAAGCGGGACTTGGCCTGATTGGCCTCGACGGCGACCCGGCGAGCCTCCTCGGTGGCCTCTTGCTGCGCCTTGAGTTCCGTAATGTCTCGCACGAAAGCGGTAAAAAATTCGCCTTCCTGTAACTGCAGCGGCACCACCGTCAGCTCCACCGGGAACTCTTCGCCGTTACGCCGAATGGCCGGCACCTCGACGCGGGTATTAATGACCGGTCCTTCCTTGGTTTTATGGTACTGGGTCATACCGTCGGTATGCGCCTGGCGTAGCCGGGGAGGAATAATGACCTCTGCAACGGAAACACCCAGTACTTCGTCACGCTTGTAGCCAAACATTTCCTCGGCTACGTGACTGAACTCGATGATGTTCCCTTCGGCGTTAATGGTAATGAGTGCGTCCAGGCTGGCCCTGGCAATCGCGCTCATCATGGCGCGACCATCGAGTTGCTCTTTTCTGCGGTCCGACACTTTCCTTCGCTCAAAGTGTTTCATTTTGGCTACTCCGGTCTGGCATCCAGCTAGCGAGTAAGTTGTCCATGCGGTCGGGTTTGCCGATCAGGTAACCCTGGAAATAGTCGCAGCCTAGCTGGGTCAGAATCTGTGACTGATTCTCTGTTTCTATCCCTTCCGCCACGGTTTTCAGGCCGAGGCTGCTGGCCATCGCAATGATCGCGCAAACCAGCCTGAAGTGGGCAATGTTTTCTTCAACGGTAGTGATGAAGAGCTTGTCAATTTTCAGTCCATGAATAGGCAGCTCAACCAGGTGCCGCAGTGACGAATAGCCGGTGCCAAAATCGTCCAGCCACAGCTTGATACCGAGTTCGTTGAGATGACGCAGGTTGTCCATGACCTCCGGGCTGTCGGCCAGCAATGCGGACTCGGTAATTTCAATGTGGATTTGTGCACCATCCAGGCTATGCCCGATTAACCATTCCCCGATGTGACGCGAAAGCTCGGGTACCGGCAACTGGCTGGCCGACAGGTTAAGGGCGATATGCCTTGGTGCGCTGTCACGCTCAGCAAGTTGTCGCAGGTCAACGACAACTTGTTCAAGCAGGCAGTCCCACAGTGAATGAATGACGCCGCGGGATTCCGCTATAACGATGAACACGTCCGGGCTGACGGTTCCGAACGTGGCAGATTCCCAGCGCATAAGCGACTCAAAGCCCAGCAAGTGACCCTGGCGGGAATCCACTTGCGGCTGGTAGACCAGGTGGAATTCACCTGCCTCAATGCCCTGCAAGATATCAGCGATCTCGATGGGCCGATGAGGTGCTTGTGAAGTTGTCATACCAACTCCCTACTGTGCCTGCGTTTCCCAGGTCTTGATCTTGCGATAGATGGTCGAAGCACTCACTCCCAGGTGTGCGGCGGCCATTGGAATATTGTCATCGAAATGCCGGATGGCACGCTCGATTGCCCGTTTTTCCGTTTGCCATAGTGGCTCGATCCCCTGTTTGTCCTCAGCATGCCCCAAAGCGGGTGAATGTGAAACATTTGCCGTACCGGTCATGGGGGTGACCTGGGTGTGCGTGCCGGGCACGGGTTTGCGTACCGGCCTTGCCATGATGCTGAGCATGTCCAGGGTCACGGTCTCGGCATCATTGAGGAGCACCGTGTTATGAATCACATTGTGCAGTTCACGCACATTGCCCGGCCAGTCATAATTCAGCAGGCGCTCCCTCACTTCGGGTGCGAATCCATCAAAGCGTTTGCCTTCTTCTATGCTGAGCCTTTCCAGGAAGTTGGTGGCGATTTCCAGAACATCGGATTCGCGATCGCGCAAGGCGGGCATACGAATTGGAATCACGTTGAGCCGGTAATAGAGGTCTTCACGGAATTTGCCTTCCTCGATGAGCTCAACCGGGTCCCGGTTTGTGGCGCAGACAAAGCGGATGTCTGTCTTCTGTGTTTTGTTGCTGCCCACACGTTGGTAGGTGCCTGTCTGGATCAGGCGCAGCAGCTTGACCTGCAGGTCCATATCCATTTCCCCGATTTCATCAAGGAACAGGGTCCCGCCATTGGCGCGTTCGGCAGCACCCTCACGGTCGGACGTGGCACCACTGAAGGCGCCTTTTACATGGCCGAATATCTCGCTTTCAAACAGTTCCCTGGGAATGGCGCCACAGTTGATAGCCACAAATTCATTGGCGGCGCGGTCGCTTTTATCGTGAATGGCCTGGGCACAGAGTTCCTTGCCGGTACCCGATTCGCCGGTAATGAATACCGACGCGCGGCTGCAGGCGGCACTATCGATAATCCGGTAGACAACCTGCATGGGTAACGAGCGGCCAACAAAGCCGGCGTAGCCGTCGCGTTCAATCTGGGAACGGATGACCTGCACCTGGCGGCGCAAATGCACGCGTTCCATTGCGTTGTCGACCGTGGTTTGCAGGCGTTCTGCCGTGAAGGGTTTTTCCAGGAAGTCGACCGCGCCCAGCCGCATCGCGTCGACGGCGGTTTCTACCGAACCATGGCCCGTTATCGCAATGCGTGGAAAGCTCACGTTACGCGACTGCAGCTTTTCGAGAATTTCGCAGCCGTGCATATCGGGTAGCTGCATGTCGAGTAACAGCAGGTCGGGTTCTTTTTCATTGATGGCATTCAGGCCATCGTTGCCGTTGACATAGAAATGGGCGTCGAAGCCCATTTTCGTCAGCATCTGTGTGTAGATCGTGGCCAGCGGTACGCTGTCCTCAATGATGCAGGCCGTCAGTTGGTCGTCTGCGGTATTCATGCCTGAGCCTCCTGAATACTCCTTAGTATAAGACCGGGGCGTGGCAGTAAGGCGTTGTTCTGCGTAAAGGGACATATCGGGAACCTTCCATGGTTAACACTGGTTGCAGTATTCATCGCAATTCGCATACCAATTTCTTCCTTGCTGGTAACTGTCTGAAATATATGAGTATGTTGAAGCATAAGCAGGCCCGACGTGCTAAACAGTCAGTTAAGACTTGCATCTTTGTAAGCAAATTGCGAATAAATTTGCAGAATGCAATGTATTCAGCCAACTGTTTTTCACTTTACATCCGGTTTTGCCAAGGCTTCGAACAAAAAAAACCTTTTAAGAATATGGCTCTATCCCTGTTCTGAATCAGCAGGCCTGAATCCGGCACGCAGGTTGTGATAGACCGGGTATGAATAAATCCAACTTGAAACAGCTAAGTCAGGGCGCGCCGGACGCGATGAAGCATGTTGAGGTCTTGATCGTGGAGGATTCGGCGTTCGAGCGCCTGCGCCTGGCCAAAATAGTCAGTGGCTTTGGCCATAGAACACATGAGGCATCCAATGGTGAAGAGGCATTGGCCCTGATGAAGACTGTGTCAATCGACATGATCATCAGTGACTGGTCAATGCCGCATATGGATGGTTTGTCCCTCTGCGCCCGGGTGACGGCGGATGACCGCTATGGCCATCCCTATTTCATCATGCTGACCGGACGTTGCCAGCCCGGTGACCTGGTGCAGGGCATGGAAGCAGGGGCGGATGACTTTATTAACAAACCGGCATCCACGGAGGAACTGCGTGTTCGCCTCAACTCAGGCCTGCGGGCACTGGCGTTAAGGCGATTGCTGGAACAACAGAACGAATCGATTACACAGACCCTTGAACGCGAACGCATGATCTTGCAAGGCCTGCAACAGGATATCGATGCGGCGGCACAGATGCAGCTCGACTACCTGCCGCAGGAGATGTCTGTCGAAGAGATGGACTACGGCTATATCTATAAGCCAGCCAGCGGAGTAAGTGGCGATTCTTTGGGGCTTCACCCACTGGGGTCGAACCATATTGGTTTTTATCTGCTGGATGTGAGCGGACAGGGCATTGCGTCTGGCATGCATGCCATGAGCATCGCCCGCAGGATGACGCCGTTCCTGAAACAGGACTCACTCCTGTATGACGAATTTGATCAGATTCGTGCACCGGACGACGTGGTTCGTCACCTTAATGAAATCTACTGCAGTAATGACGCTGCCGCCTACCGGGTCACGCTGGCCTATGGGGTAATGGATCTGAAAACCGGCCGCGGCAGGATCTGCCAGGCAGGCCCGTCACAGGCGTTACTGAATGCCCCGGGTCATGACTGTGTGTTACTGGGCGAATCCACTGTGCCAATTGGTGTGCAGGCAGGAGCCAAGTACGAATCCAGCTACTTTACGCTGCCTTCCCAGGGCAGCCTGATGCTTTACTCGGATGGTCTGATTGAGCGGGATAAGGCTAGCCATAAACAAGACAAGTACGCCGTTCAGATGCAGGAAGCCTTCTCGCAACTGGATGATCTGCCCGCTGAACAAATATGCAGGAAACTCGAGGCGTGGGTTGCTAAAGAGCCTACCGATGATGATGCATCGGCGCTGATCATAAAACGGTTATCTGATGACTAGGCTGGTACGCCACTTTGTGTTTGGCAGCACGGCCAGTGCCGTCGCGGAGGTGGTTGAGCATCTCGTGGATGCGTCCCGGCAGGCAGGCCTTGATGAGCAGGATGGATATCAGCTATCCATTTGTGTAGCCGAGTTGCTTAACAACATCGTGCTGTACGCACACAAGGGCCGTGCCGAAAGCCTTATTGAATTCATGGTGCAGTTCGGCTCGACACAAATCGAGATGCTGTGCCTGGACCAGGGTCAGCCTTTCAGTCCCGCACAGGTGCTGCCGTACCAGGACAACACCGAGCCGGGTGGGCGGGGCCTGCCGATTATTCGCGCCTGGTGTGATGAATATCGCGTCGAACCGCGGCCAGGCGGCAACGTGCATCGTCTGTTTCGTTCACGGTCCTAGCCGGGCCGGTATACCGCGATTTGGCAATGCAGATCGCAAAATGAATCGCAAATTGCGACAAAAACCACGCTCCACCCTTTGTGAATATATAACCAATTGTTTTTATAGAAAAAAAT
>JBFKKS010000046.1:0-13792 GCA_041630955.1 Nevskiales bacterium | reverse complement strand
GGAACAGACTGACACTGACGCGCTTGGCCTAAGCCTGCGAATCACGTAAATTACTGTTTTCGAGTATGAAAATTTCGATATTGGCCACCCATCTCCGTGTGTGCAACGCTGAACGATTAGCACAACCCGGGGTCTGATAGAGCACTCCCACAGAAGCTTTGACCATGTATAGACTCCTGCCTCGCAAGACACTTCTAGCCCCACTGCTCATGCTGGCCATGCTGTCGCCCACACAGGCAGTAATGGCAGCAGATACACCGCCGGATCAGGTTATCCAGCAGGCATCAGCCAAGATCACCGCTTCCATTAGTACGCGAAAGGAAGAACTGCGCAAGGATTCCACCCAGCTTTACAAGCTGGTCGAGGAAATCATACTGCCCCATTTCGACTTCGACTTTATCGCCAAACTCGTGCTGGGCCAGGCCTGGAAAGAAGCATCGCCGGAAGAGCGTAAACGCTTCACCATGGCCTTTCAGAACCTGCTGGTCCGTACCTACAGCAACGCATTGCTGGAATACAGCGGCGAGCAAATCAAGTGGCTGGAGGCCGAAAAATCAGCCGATCCCAATCGAGTGACCCAACGGGCCCAGGTGACCCTGGCCAGTGGTCAGGTGGTGCCAATGTATTACCGGATGCATAAAACCCCGACTGGCTGGAAAGTCTATGACATCACCATCGATGCCATCAGCCTGGTCATGAACTACCGCGGCACCTTTGCCGGTGAAATCCGCAAAAACGGCCTGCTCTCGTTAATCCAGAGGCTGGAATCCAAGAATGCGGCCAGCTAGGCAAAGCTAACGACGACTGCGCCTGGGGTTGCAAGTAAGGCACTTGCTAACACCAGGGCCAACGCGTTTAGCCGACCCATTTCCTGGCATTACCAAATAAACGTAACCACGGCCCATTCTCGCCCCACTCTTCTGGGTGCCAGGAATGGGTGACCGTGCGCACCACGCGTTCAGGGTGAGGCATCATGATCGTTATTCGGCCATCGGCATTGCACAGACCCGTAATACCACTGGTAGAACCATTGGGGTTCTGCGGGTAGTGCAAGGTCTCACGCCCGTAGTGATCCACGTAGCGCAAAGCGATCTGGTGTGCGGATTCCAGTCGACGTACCGCATCCACATCAGCAAATTCGGCCCGCCCTTCCCCGTGAGCCACGGCAATCGGCATACGCGAACCCCGCATTCCCTCCAGCAAAATGGAGGTGCTGTCCTGGACCTCTACCAGGCAGAACCGTGCCTCGAACTGCTCGGAGCGATTACGCAGAAAAACCGGCCAGTCTTCCGTGCCGGGAATAATTTCCTGCAGGGCGGATAACATCTGGCAACCATTACAAACCCCCAGTGCAAAACGATCCGTGCGGGTAAAGAAGCCCTCAAAGGCATCACGTGAACGACTGTGCAGCAATACCGAATTAGCCCAGCCGCGCCCGGCACCCAGCACGTCGCCGTAGGAAAAGCCGCCACATGCCACCAGACCGGCAAACTCATCCAGCTGAGTCTGACCGCTCAAAATGTCCTGCATGTGTACATCCACCGCTTCAAATCCACTGCGATGAAAAGCCCAGGCCATTTCAACCTGCCCGTTCACACCCTGCTCCCGCAGCACCGCAAGCCTGGGCCGGGACAGGTTCAAAAATGGAGCCGACACATCCTCTTGCACATCGAACGTCAGGCTGGAGACCAGGCCAGGGTCCTTGGCATCGCTGATATTGTCATATTCCTGACGCGCGCAGCCTGGTTCATCACGCAATGACTGTATTCGATAACTGGTCTGGGTCCAGTGCCGCTGCAACACAGAACGATTATCGGCGAAGATAATTCGTCCACCACTAGAGAAGCTAATACGCTGCTGGGAATTGGGCTTGCCCAGCACGTGGGCTTCAAGACCGGCGGCCTGCAATCTAGCCAGCACCGCCTCCCTGTCGATCTCGCGAATCTGGATAACGGCGCCCAGTTCTTCATTGAACAGGGCCGTCACCGCATCCGCCCCCACTTCGTCCAGCCGCGCTTCAAGCCCACAACGACCTGCAAAAGCCATTTCGCACAGGGTCACGAACAAACCACCGTCTGAACGATCATGATAGGCCAGAATCTTGCCTTCACCTCGCAAGCCCTGAATGCTGTCAAAAAAGGCCCGCAACTGCTGGGGGTCATCGACATCAGGTGGCACATCACCGATCTCGCCATAGACCTGGCCGAGCGCCGAACCTCCAAGCCGATTGCGCCCCTGTCCGAGGTCGATGAGCAACAGTTCTGTACTGCCGACATCCATGCGCAGCTGGGGTGTCAGCGTGCGACGCACATCCTGCACGGGCGCAAAGGCCGTAACAATCAGAGACAACGGAGAGGTCATCTCGCGTGCCTGGCCGGCCTGCTCCCAGACTGTCTTCATGGACAGGGAATCCTTGCCAACCGGGATCGCAATACCCAGTGCCGGACACAACTCTGCCCCGACGGCGCGAACCGTATCGAAAAGAGCAGCGTCTTCACCGGCATGACCGGCAGCGGCCATCCAGTTGGCGGACAAGCGCAAGTCCGACAAGGCGCCAATATCAGCTGCTGCGATATTGGTAATCGCTTCACCGACTGCCATGCGCCCGGATGCAGGACCATTCAGCAATGCCAGCGGCGTACGTTCGCCCATGGCCATCGCCTCGCCCGTGAAATCTTCAAAGCCGCTTGCCGTCACCGCGACATCGCTTACCGGCACCTGCCACGGGCCAACCATCTGATCACGACAGGTCATGCCACCCACGCTACGGTCGCCTATGGTGATCAGGAAGCTCTTGCTTGCGACTGTCGGCAGGTGCAGCACCCGTCGCCCTGCTTCCGTAATATCAATGCCCGCCACATCCAGGGCCGAAGACTGGCGCTGCGCGTGCTGGGCTTCACGCTGCATCTTGGGCGTCTTGCCCAGTAATGTCTGCATTGGCATGTCGACCGCAGGCAAAGCCCCTTCTTCAGGCTGCATAACGGTCAGAACCGGCTCGGCCGTTGCCTGGCCAACAATCGCATAGGGGCAGCGCTCCCGTTCGCACAGCGCTGCAAAATCATCAACACGGTTCTGCGGCAATGCCAGTACGTAGCGCTCCTGTGACTCGTTACACCAGATTTCCATTGGTGAAAGACTGCTATCCGCCAGCTGGATTGCAGCCAGCCTTATCTGCCCCCCTCGACCATCCGCATCGATGATTTCGGGCAGGGCATTCGAGATTCCGCCGGCACCCACATCGTGAATGGAAATAATCGGGTTATCGTCACCCATGGCCCAGCAGCGATCGATGACTTCCTGGCAGCGTCGTTCCATCTCCGGATTAGCACGCTGCACGGAAGCAAAATCCAGCGCCTCGCTGCTGCTGCCGGTTTCCATGGATGAAGCCGCGCCACCCCCAAGACCAATCAACATGGCGGGGCCACCAAGGACAATCAGGCTGGCATCCGTCGAAACCTCGTTCTTGAGCACATGCTGGGGTCTGACGTTGCCCAGCCCGCCTGCGATCATGATGGGCTTGTGATAGCCCCGTAGCTCAGTCCCCCCAACGCCATCAAGGCCAGGCACCGCCATCTCGAAACTGCGAAAATACCCACACAGATTCGGTCGCCCGAATTCATTGTTGTAAGCAGCCGCGCCAATAGGCCCCTCGATCATAATGTCCAGCGCACTCACAATGCGCCGGGGGCGCCCGTTATCCTGTTCCCAGGGCTGCAGGAAATCCGGAATACGCAAATTAGACACGGTGAAACCGCACAGGCCCGCCTTGGGTTTGCCTCCTCGCCCTGTAGCCGCTTCATCACGAATCTCGCCTCCAGAGCCCGTGGCAGCACCTGAGTACGGCGCAATGGCCGTGGGGTGGTTATGGGTCTCCACCTTCATCAGGATCGGCACGGCTTCCTTAACCGGCATATAGACACCCGTCTGATCCGGGAAGAACCGCGTACCCTCAGCAGCGCCCTCGATAACGGCGGCATTATCTGAATAGGCCGATAACACGCCGTTGGGACTGGCGGCATGGCTCATGCGAATCATGTCGAAGAGACTGTGGCTGGCGGGTTCACCATCAATTTGCCACGCAGCATTAAAAATCTTGTGCCGACAATGCTCGGAATTAATCTGGGCAAACATCATCAGTTCGGCATCGGTCGGATTGCGCTCCGCTATCCTGAAGCTTTCAACCAGGTAGTCGATCTCTTCCTCGGATAGAGCCAGTCCCCAGTCGGTGTTGGCCTGCACCAGCGCTTCACGTCCACCTGCGAGCACATCCACCTGCCGCAGTTCGCGTTTCGCCGGCGAGTCGAACACTCGTGACAGTTCATCGGGGCCGGCAAGCACATTTTCAGTCATGGCATCATGCAGCAGATCCAGCACCGCTGTTTGGGCCAGGTCATCCAGCGCGTCCACACCATGCAAGATATAGCAGACGCCGCGTTCGATGCGCTGCAAGCCCGGCAAGCCACAGACATGTGCAATATCGGTTGCCTTGCTTGACCAGGGTGAGATCGTTCCCAGCCGTGGCACCACGTACACCGCCAGTCGCTCACCGCCTGTGGCATGTGGTGCATCAACGTCGCCCAGAAGACGTCCCAGTCGGTCAAGATCCTCTCTGCCTGGCTCCTCGTTCCACTGGCACATGTAAATATGCTGGGCCTCGATCTCGGCAAGCCCGGGACAATGATCAACGATCACCCCATAAAGGCGTACCAACCGAAAGCGGGACATCGCTTTGCCGCCATAAAGGGTCATGCAATGGCTCATCTATTGGATCTCCATCCAGGTCAGGCCGTTATCCTGATCGGCCAGGGTAATGCGTTCCAAACCGTCTTCCAGCACGGACGCGACGGCAGCATGCGCCAGGTCTGGCGTGTTATTGGTTTCGCTGATATGGGTGATGGCGATGTGCTGGACCGCGTCCAGGCTCAATCGTGTGAGCAGGTCAGCCGACTGGCCATTGCTCAAATGCCCCAGGGGGCCACCAACACGCTGCTTCAGGTGCTGGGCATAGGGACCGTTTGCAAGCATATCCGGATCATGGTTGCACTCTAAAAGCAGGGCATCGCAGCCATCCAGTTGCTCGCAGATGTGCGGCGTAATACGTCCTGTGTCAGACAGCACGCCCAGGCGTTGTCCCTGATTACTCAGAACAAACTGACATGGTTCACAGGCATCGTGCGGCACCGGGTAGGGTTGCACGTCAATATTTCCCAGGCTGAACCCCTGATGCGGGTTAATGAAATGCAATTCTGGCACGTTGGCATCCTTCCAAGCACGTTGTGTGCCACGCGTCATCCATACGGACGTACCGTAGCGGCGTGCCAGCTTGCCCACGCCGGCAATATGGTCAGCGTGTTCGTGCGTAACCAGAATCGCGTCAATCTGCTCCGGGCAGACGTCTAATCGCGCCAGGCGCTTTTCCGTTTCAATCCGCGAGAAGCCACAATCTATCATGACAAGGAAGCTATCACTTGCCACCAGAGCGCAATTGCCACGGCTACCGCTGCCCAGTGAAGCAAAGCGCAACATGTGTGGGCTTCTAGCCTTTATCGCCGGAGGTATACACTGGAAATGGCATCACCTTGGCGCTGCCACCATCACTGATCTTGGCATGGCCGGTCTTGTCGACCTCATCAATACGGATAATGGCGTGCATGGGAATATAGCTGCGGGTTACGCCGGCAAATTCATCTTTCAGGCGTTCTTCGCTCGGGTCGACGACCACTTCGCTTCGCTGGTCGAAGATCAGTTTTTCGACCTCTATGAAACCGAACATCCCGCCCTGACAGATTTGCCTTGCATAGATCTCGTAAACCTTGTCCTGATTTATAAAGGTTACGCGGTATATGTGTTGCTTATTTGGCATGTTCAAAACACTCGATATCCAATCAAATGAGAAAAGGAAACTTGCTAAGCATCCTGTATGCGATCCCTCGCTGGTTTAGGACCACGCTGATACGCGTTTGATCCACATCCCGCGGATTTGCCGTCGCCCCACTGCTCTTCTCGCCCCTTTGCTCCCAGTTTCTGAACCGGCCGCTACGTCGCAGTGGCAGAAAATGGCGGAGAGGGAGGGATTCGAACCCCCGGTACGTTCGCACGTACAACGCATTTCGAGTGCGCCCCATTCGACCACTCTGGCACCTCTCCGTATTACTTAACCCAACCTGCTTCAGCACCATATCCAAAGGCTGCTTCGCAGCCTGAGTGCGCCCCATTATGTGGGCCATCCATGCCCCACACCCTACGGGCCAGTGCCGCCTTGCGGCCCTGTTCCCATTTTGCTCCTGCAAATGGGTCGACCACTCTGGCACCTCTCCTTAACACTTAAACGCTCTCTTCCGGCAGACAACTCAAATCAGTCACGCGCAGGCAACAAGTCGCGGTATAGTTGAGGACCGGTCTAAGAGGCGGGCAATTCTAAATCATGGGCAGCCAAAGTCCCAGCCAATGGCGTAAAACAATGCAACGGATTGACCAGAAGCTACTGGCTGCACTGGCCCGTTTGCCTGCTTTATTACTAAATCCAGTCACCCTGGTCGCGCTGATGGCTGGCTTTGTTCTGAGCACATGCTCACCGCAACGCAGTCCATGGGAACAGATTCAGGCCGATGGAACGTTGCGCGTTATCACCACCAATAGCGCAACCACCTACTATCTGGGCTCCGAGGGAGAAACCGGTTTTGAGTATGACCTGGCCAGGCGGTTTGCCCGTTCGCTGGGCCTCAAACTCGCGATCATCACTGCCGACAACCCACAGGACATGATCAACCGGCTGTTGAATAACGAGGCCCATATGGCAGCCGGCCTCACCATTACCCACGGCAGGCAGCAAAAGCTGCACTTCGGCCCACCGATCTACGCAATCAGACAGCAAATGGTCTATCGCGCTGGCAAACCACGCCCAAAGAACATGGAAGCAGCAATCGCTGAGTCAAGGAAACGGCTTCTGGAAGTCACACCGGGCAGCAGCCATGCCGAGCACCTGGAGGTAGTGGAAGCCGAGGACCCGGCCCTGCACTGGGTTGAGAACCCCTATGCCAACAGCGAAGAACTGCTCTATCGTGTCGCCGAAGGTGAAATCGATTACACGATCGCGCATTCGCACCTGATCCGATTAACATCCCGCTATTATCCCCAGCTACGTGTCGCATTTGATATCGGTGAGCCCCAGCAACTGGCCTGGGCTTTTGCGCCCCAGGACCTCGACAAATTACTCCCACGCGCAGAAAAATTCCTGGAAGATGCCCGGAAGTCCGGTGAATTGTCCCGCATTATTGATCGCTACTTCAGTGATACCGACAACCTCGGCTACGTGGGCGCAATCAAGTTCGCCGAACACGTACGCACGCGCCTGCCCCTGTATGAGAAAGCCTTCAAGGAAGCAGCCGAGGTCAATAATCTGGACTGGCGGCTGCTGGCCGCCGTGGGTTACCAGGAGTCCCACTGGAACCGCAATGCACGCAGTCCCACCGGCGTACGTGGCCTGATGATGCTCACCAATGCCACGGCCAGGCAAATGGGCATCAAGGACAGAACTGACCCGTTTCAGAGCATCAAGGGTGGTGCACGGTATCTGCGCGAACAGATTGACCGCCAGCCACCCGAAATCACCGAGCCGGACCGCACCTGGATGGGGCTGGCGACCTACAACATCGGCCATGGGCACATGATTGATGTGCGCGAACTGACCCGCCAACTGGGTGCCAACCCCTACCACTGGATCGAGGTGCGCAAACACCTGCCGCTACTGATGCAGGCACGTTGGCACAGGCGAACCAAGTATGGTTATGCGCGCGGCCGTGAGGCGATGGGTTACGTGGCCAATATACGCAGCTACTACGACATTCTCCGCTGGATGACGACCACCGAGGAAATGCCCCCACCCGAAGGCGTTGACCCGGCCATCATCAAAAGGCCTGATGCGCCGACCCGCGCCCTGGATATCGATAGCCCGATTCTCTAATTCGACCTGCTGATATGGCTGCCAGGGCGTTATCGCATTGCGCTGGATGGCATAATAGCCGCCAATTTTCTCCACACAAGTCAGGCAATGGCCCAATACATCTACACCATGAACCGGGTTGGCAAGGTTGTGCCACCCAAGCGCGAGATCCTGCGCGATATTTCCCTGTCCTTCTTCCCCGGCGCCAAGATCGGTGTACTCGGTTACAACGGCGCGGGTAAATCCACGCTGTTGAAGATCATGGCCGGCATCGACAAGGAGATCACCGGCGAGGCCCGCGCCATGCCAGGTATCAAAATCGGTTACCTGCCGCAGGAACCACAGCTTGACCCCAGCAAGGATGTGCGTGGCAACGTGGAAGAGGCGCTGGGCGAGATCAAGGAAGCCCAGGCTGAACTCGACAAGGTCTATGCGGCCTACTCCGAACCGGATGCCGATTTCGAGAAGCTGGCCGCGGACCAGGCCCGCCTGGAAGCCATTATCCAGGCTGCCGATGCGCATAACATCGAAAACAAGCTCGAACGCGCGGCCGATGCCCTGCGCCTGCCACCGTGGGATGCGGACGTCACCAAGCTGTCAGGTGGTGAGCGCCGCCGCGTGGCCTTGTGTCGCCTGCTGCTGTCGGCCCCCGACATGCTGTTGCTGGATGAGCCGACCAACCACCTGGATGCCGAGTCGGTTGCCTGGCTGGAGCGCTTCCTGGCGGAATTCCCCGGCACCGTGATTGCCGTCACCCATGATCGCTACTTCCTGGATAACGTCGCTGGCTGGATCCTGGAACTCGACCGTGGACATGGCATCCCCTGGGAAGGCAACTACTCCTCGTGGCTGGAGCAGAAACAGGCCCGCCTGAAATCAGAAGAAAAGTCCGAGGATGCCCGTCAGAAGGCAATGGCAGCAGAACTCGAATGGGTGCGTTCCAACCCCAAGGGTCGTCAGGCAAAGAGCAAGGCGCGCCTCAAGCAGTTCGAGGAACTGAGTTCATCCGAGTACCAAAAACGCAGTGAAACCAAGGAGTTGTACATTCCAGCCGGGCCCCGCCTGGGCGATCTGGTGTTCGAACTGGATGGCGTCAGCAAATCCTTCGGGGATCGTCTGCTGTATGACAACCTGAGCTTCAAGGTGCCGCGCGGCGCGATTGTCGGCATCCTGGGCCCCAATGGCGTGGGCAAGACCACCCTGTTCCGCATGCTGGTGGGACAGGAGAAACCGGACAGTGGCGAGGTACGCGTCGGCGATACGGTGCAACTGGCCTATGTTGACCAGTCGCGTGATGCGCTGGATCCCGCCAAGACCGTCTGGCAGGAGGTCTCCGATGGACAGGACATCATCCAGGTCGGCGGCTATGAAATCCCCTCGCGCGCCTACGTGGGCCGGTTTAATTTCAAGGGCAGCGACCAGCAGAAACGCGTTGGCGACCTGTCGGGTGGTGAGCGCAACCGTCTGCACCTGGCCAAGTTGCTGAAAAGCGGTGGTAACGTGCTGCTGCTCGACGAACCCACCAATGATCTGGATACCGAAACCCTGCGCGCGCTGGAAGAGGCCCTGCTTGATTTCCCGGGCAGCGCCATGGTGATCTCGCATGATCGCTGGTTCCTGGACCGCATCGCCACCCACATCCTCGCCTTTGAGGACGACGGTGAAATCCTGTTCATGGAGGGCAACTTCCAGGACTACGATGCCGACCTCAAGCGCCGCAAGGGCAAGGATGCCGAGCAACCTCACCGTCCGAAGTACAAGCGACTCGGCTAACCATCCCTGGGGGGGAACCACATGAGCAAACTGCTGAAACTGGTGCTACTGGCACTGATCCTGGGCATTGGGCTGCTGGCATGGACTCATGTCCCGCTCAAGCTAAGCGTCAATACGGAACGTCCGATTCCGGCCCAATGGCCGCGTGCCAATCCGCCGGCTGGCATGTACATTACAGCCTTTGCCACCGGCCAGATGCAGGCAGGCCAGGCGTTTGCCTACCGTGGCGGCAGTTTCCTCAAAGAGAACGAATCTGCCATGGACGTGGTCATGGTGCGGCACCCCAAGGGCAACCTGCTGATCGATAGCGGCTTCGGTTCCGATGTCGATGCGCATGTCGCCGGCACCCCATGGTTGATGCGCACGCTGGCCAAATACCAGCTTATCGCCCCCGTCGGAGGCCAACTACGGGCTGGCGGCTACCCGCTGGACCGGATCAAGGGGGTTGTGCTTACCCATGCCCACTGGGATCACGTTAGCGGCTTGCCTGACCTGCCTGGCATTCCGGTCTGGACCAATGCGGCAGAGCGCACGTTCATTGAAAAGGGTGGCAAACATTCTGCCCTTGCTCGCAGCTTTGGCGACGCCATTCAATACCGGATCTACGAGTTCAATGAGGGGGTCTACATGGGCTACGAGCGCAGCCTGGATGTATACGGTGATGGCAGCATCGTACTGGTCCCCATGGGCGGGCACACACCAGGTTCCACGGGCGTCATCGTGACCCTGCCATCGGGCAAGCTCTTTTTCTTCGTGGGCGATATTGTGTGGACCCGTGAAGGCTATGAGCGCCCGGCTGAGCGACCCTTCATGGCACGCCATCTGGTAGGTGAGGACGGCGCAGCCGTGCGCAGCGAGGTGGTCCACCTGCACCGCCTGCATAACCAGTTCCCGCAACTCACCATCGTGCCGGCGCACGACCGGCGGCAATTCGCTGGCATCGCACGGTTCCCGGCCGTCACCCAGTAATGAGCGAAGCGTCGCTGCTGATCGAGCAGGCCGCCGCTTTGCTGCAACGGCTGGAAACCCTGCTGCCTGCCGGCAATGCAGACCCTGACTGGCATGCCACGGCCTATCGCTGGCGCAGCAATTCAAGGGGCGGCTACCTGGAAGGCATTCAGCAACCTCAACAGGTAGCACTGGATGACCTGCTTGGCATTGACCGGCAGAAGCAGGAGCTGGATCGCAATACGCGCCAGTTCATTGCCGGCCTGCCCGCCAATAACGCCCTGCTGTGGGGCGCCCGCGGTACCGGCAAATCCTCGCTTATCAAGGCCCTGCTCACCGCCTATGCCGATCAGGGCCTACGGGTGATCGAGGTGGACCGCCACGACCTGGTCGCGTTGCCGGAGATTGTCGCGCCGCTACATGGCCGCGCGGAGAAGTACCTGCTGTTCTGCGACGATCTGTCTTTTGAGGCGGATGACCCGGGTTACAAGGCGCTCAAGGCCAGCCTTGACGGCTCGCTGGCCGCCGCCCCGGACAATGTGCTGATCTATGCCACCAGCAACCGTCGCCACCTGTTGCCCGAGTACAACGAGGAAAACCAGCAGGCCCGGCTGATGGGCGGAGAGATTCATCACGGCGAGGCGGTCGAGGAAAAGATCTCGCTGTCGGATCGCTTTGGCCTGTGGCTGGCCTTTCATCCCTTTTCGCAGGACCAGTACCTGGCGATCGTGAGCCAGTACCTCGACCAGCTGGCCGGGCTTGAAATCAACAGCGCCGCCCGAAAGGCGGCGCTGCAGTGGGCACTGGCGCGTGGTTCACGCAGTGGCCGTGTGGCCCTGCAGTTTGCCCGCGACTGGGCGGGACAACAGCAGTTGGACGGCCGGGGCTGAACGCCGCGGCGTGTCGGCTTTAGCCGAGTAAGGCGTTCACCTTGTCCACATAGGCCTGCATGGCATCGTCGGCTGACTTGCCCGACAACTTGGCCCAGGCGTCGTACTTGGCGCGGCCCACCATATCCATCATGCCGGGGCGTTTGCCCTCAACATCACCCTTGGTGGCCTGCTTGAAGGTCGCATACAGGGTCAACATGTCATCGTTGCTGGGGCGCGTTGTCAGTGTCTTCACGTCCACCTGCGCCTGCTCAAACTGTGCCTTTAAATCGGACATACCCGTCTCCTGAATTATTGTGACTGATTGATCGGTTTGAGCATCTTGCCATGTTGCCCAACGAGGTCAAAGCCTACTCGACGTTAGCGGTGCGCTCCAGCACCAGGAAACTATGCGGCCAGGCGTTGCGTTCATCCGCTGCATGGTCCTGCCGGCTCACCTCGCGCCACTGGTCGGCTGGCAAGGCCGGAAACCAGGTATCCCCTTCAAAGCGGGCATGGATGCGGGTCAGGTAAATACGCTGGGCCAGCGGCAGAGCCTGTTCATACACCTGCGCGCCACCAATCACCATTACTTCCCCGGCATCGGCCGCCGCCTGCACGGCCGCGTCCAGCCCCGTCACGACCGTGCAGCCTTGCGCCTGCCAGTCGGGATCACGCGTCAAGACGATGTTCTGCCGCCCGGGCAATGGCTTGCCAATCGACTCATAGGATTTACGCCCCATAACAATGGGCTTGCCCATGGTGGTCTGCTTGAAGTAGCGCAGGTCATTGGGCAACCGCCACGGCAGGTCGTTGTCACGGCCAATCAGGCCATTTTCATCCATCGCCACGATAAGGCTCAGTCGGGTCATCTGTTTTCGGGTCAGCAATCTTAGCGGGCGAGATTAGCACAGGGGCCGCAGATTACGGCATAGTTCACCCATGCAAAACACCGCCCTGCCCCTGTTCAGGCACTGGCCTGCCCTGAGCGAGAAACTCGCCCATACGACGCTATGTGAACTGCCCACGCCCGTGAGCGAGGCAGCGCCACTGGCCGCGACACTGGGCCTGGCTTCGCTGCATATCAAGCGCGATGATCTCTCGGCGCCGGATTATGGTGGCAACAAGATTCGCAAGCTGGAGTTCCTGCTGGCCGAAGCGGCACGGCGTGGCCATCAACGGGTGCTCACCTTTGGTTTCGCCGGCTCCAACTTCGCCGCCGCCACCGCCCTTAACGCCCACAAGCTGGGCATGCGCAGCACCTCCATGCTGCTGCCCCAGGCCAATGCCGCCTACCTGCGTGAAAACCTGCTGATCAGCCTGGCCAGCGAGGCGCAGTGCCTGCAAGCCGCCAACGAGCCGCTGCTGGCCATCCAGACCCTTTTGACCACGCTGCGCCAAGGCCTCAAGGGACAGCGCCCCTACTGGATACCCGCCGGGGGCTCCAGCCCGGTCGGCCTGATGGGCTTCGTCAATGCGGCAGTGGAGTTAAAAGAGCAGATTGAAGCGGGACAGCTGCCCCGCCCGGCCGCGATCTACGTGGCCATGGGCAGCATGGGCACCGCCGCCGGGCTGGCCGTTGGTCTGGCCGCCTGCGGGCTGGAGATTCCCATTCATGCGGTCCGTGTCGTGCCCCAGCGCTATGGCAACGCCCGAGCCCTGACCCGGCTGATCGGCAAGCTCGATACCTTCATTCACAGGCTGGATGCCGGCTTTCCCGATACGCGTGACGCGGCCCGGCTTTGCCAGCTGCGTGATGACTTCTTCGGCGCGGGTTACGGTGTCTTCACCGAGGCGGGTACCGAGGCAACCCAGTTGGCAGCCGCCCAGGCCGACATCGAACTGGATGGCACCTACTCGGCCAAGGCCATGGCGGCGCTCATCCACGATGCGCGTGCCGGCAGGCTGGCCGACCAGCCGGTGTTGTTCTGGAACACGCATAACTCGCGCGATACCGCTCCCCTCATCGAGGGCGTGGATTACCGAGGGCTACCGAGCGGTCTGCGCCGCTACTTCGAAGCGGCCGGCCACCAGGACTGAGGCCCCGGCCGCTCGATCAGATGGCTATCGGCGCCTTGATGTGCGGGTGTGACTGATAACCCACGATCTCGAAATCTTCAAAACGATAATCAAAGATGCTGGCCGGCTTGCGGGCGATCTTAAGCTTCGGCAGCGCATAGGGTTCGCGGGTCAACTGTTCGCGGGCCTGCTCCAGGTGATTGGAATACAGGTGCGTATCGCCGCCGGTCCACACGAAGTC
>JBFKKS010000045.1:0-13902 GCA_041630955.1 Nevskiales bacterium | reverse complement strand
GGTCACTTTGCAAAATCTGGATCGGCTGATCATCTATAAAGCTGTACTCACCGGCGATCGACCAACTGCCCAGTTCGCTGTTAAAGCTGATGCCGTAATGTTTTATATCCTCTGGGTAATCGAGAAAGACACGCATTGTATCGACCGGAAATGGCTCGCCGCCCATGCCACTGGAGTTGGCTGATCCATTAAAGCCATTACAAGCAATCAGCGCAGACGCAAAGTTGCCCGGTATCTCGGCATCCTGTGTACAGGAAGCATCTCCAGCAAAGGTACTCGCGTAGGGCAGGCGGCTATGGTAGTTCGCAAAGTAAAAGCTCAGTTCGGTTCCGCCCATGAGGTCTTCGGCATACCAGGAAAGCTTAACGCCGTACTGCCCACCATCTTCCGGAAAACCAAAATCCTCGTCTTCCGGATAAAGCGTTCGTGTCGCTGAGCTGATCAGGGAAGCAGCACCGTTGGAGACAAATTTTCTATCAGGGTCTTCCGAGAACTGGCCCAGGCCAAGGATGGCATATTCGCCACTGCCTGCGGTGTCGTTGGTTGCCAGGAAGCTGCCCGACGGGTCTGGACGCACGGCCTCCCAACTGTACTGATAGAAGAACTCTACTCCTACCGTGTCCGACAATTCTGTTCCGGCAATGACCAGCCCGACAGGGATATTAATTGAACTGAGATCTAGCCCCGGCATTCTGGCCAGACCGGCATCCAGCGGGTTGATGAAATCCAGTGTGTTGAAGAGGTGCAGGTTCGCCTCTCCCCATCGCAATCGTTGGTTGCCAACACTGATGTTGAGATCTCTGTCGCCCAGCCAGGGCATGTTGAATACGGTGCCGACAAAATACTCGCGCAGTTCCGCATTCTTGGCAAAACGTCTTTCGATGCGGCGATTACGCTTTGAATTCACGGCCTGCCAGCGGGTATTGAAGTGGATTTCGTCAAAGTCTTCATTGACCTCATCAAAGAAACCCACGCCGGTAATCTTTCCGAAGATATCTTGATACGAGAAGCTGAGCTTGGTATCCAACCGGACTAATCCAGCAACCATGTCGTGTTTGTCGTAATTCATGTTGCCGTTGTCAGTATTGGTCAGGCTGAAGCCGCCTTCTGCCCTTACCAATCGCCTTATAGGTTCCGGGTCTCCGGTGGTGGAGATACAGTCGTCGGGGTCACAGAGGTTTTGCTGGCCGGGTACGTTCAACTTGGCAAGTAACGCATGATCCCGTTCCTCCATGCGCCAGGCAGCACCAAGCGTTACCCGGTTATCCCAAGTGGCTTCAAAATCTCCCCAGCCAAAGTTGAGGGCCAACGCGGGATTAATGTGTAAGCCACAGCCAAGGCCAGCCAGTAAACAAAGTCGGCGCATTGAGAATCTCCTCCCAGAATGTCTCAGCACATAGTGCAGCTTTATTCTCCACCTGCAATATAACACTATGTAAATATCGCGTACTACGCTTGTTGCTTGAATTGAGGGACAAAAAAAGGGCCCCGTGGGGCCCTGTTCTGTGAGTGGGTGTCAAAAGTTGTACGCCACACTAAAGGAAATGTTATCCCGGTCACGCAGCAAATTACGTTCGCCATCATGGTACTGGTACAGAATCGTACCGCTCCATGATTGACCAATTTCAAAGAATAAGCCCGGAACGATCAGGAGATTGTCTTCAACATAATTTTGTGCCGGGAAGGGTGCGATACCGCCGAGGTCGGCAAAGGCGATCACAGTGGGCTCAAGGTTAATGCCCCAACCAAACACATCATTGTAGGTCGCGCGAATAAGCGCTCGGAGGCCCCAGGCGAAATCATCAGCAAAGCCTTCTTTTTGCTGGTGCGGGTTCAGGTTCAGTGTGTTGATCGGCTCACCCTTGGGTTGCCCGCTGCCATCAGACCCAGGAGTGGGGTGGGTAAGGTCACCGGCACCCTGGAAGTAAAGTTCCCCTTCCTTGGGCATGTCGACCACATGGGTAAACCCACCTTCAAGGAGCACCAATACCTGCTCTGCCTTGAAAATGTTGCCGGCAGGAAAGAGTCGAATGCCGGTCAAGGCGAACTGGCCAATTTTGAGGCGTTCGAAACCCGGTACATATTCTCCAGGCAAGGGCGTGCGCCCGCGATATTGCGTAATAAAATCCGGAAAAATGCTGCGTGCGCCGGGTATGGTCAGACCGCCCATCGGGACTGAGCCTTCAAGCGTGGTGACTACATCCGACAATGGGGCGGGAATCCCACTCAGAAGGGGATCTGCAAAAGCGTTCGGCCCGACAGGGATATCTTCTGAAGGCGCAGCATTTTGCACAATCGCGTACAGGAAATCACTCAGTAGGAGCTGAGCCGGTGCATTTTCCTGGAATGAGTATTCACCTGCCAGTGACCAGTTACCTACATTGGTATTAAAGCTGATGCCATACAGGCGGATATCTTCCGGGTAATCCAGGAAAACACGTGCTGTATTGATGGGCAGGGGTTCGCGACCCTGACCAGTCTGGTTGATTGAGCCGTTAAAGCCGTTGCAGGCGATTAAAGCAGCGGCAAAGTTCCCCGGTATGGTTGCATCACGGGTACAGGAGTAATCGGATTCATTGCCACTCGCCAGAGGTAGTCGGCTGTGGTAGTTGGCGAAATAGAAACCGAATTCAGTGCCTTCATTGATGTTTTCGGCATACCAACTGAATTTGATACCGTATTGTCCGCCGTCCCTCGCATCCCCTATATGTTCATCCTCGAGGCGGAATAGGGTGTTGGTACTGCTGAACAGGCCAATCACGCCCTCAGACTGAAACTTTCCTTCCGGATCCTCGTTGAACTGGCCAAGATGGGCATTAACGTAATCACCGCCTCCGGCCGCATCAAAGGTTGAGAAATAGCTCCCGGAGGGATCTGGACGGGTAGGCTCCCAGTCGTACTGGTAAAAGGCTTCCATGGCGACGGTATCGGTGATGTCCGCCGTAATAAACACCATGCCAGTCGGGATTTGCAGGCTTGCCAGATCCAGACCAGGCTGACGGGCAAGCGTGGCGTCGAGTGGGTTGATGAAGTCGAGGGTGTTAAACAAATGCAGGTTAGCCTCACCCCATCGAATTCTCTGGTTGCCAATGGAAACACCAATTTCGTGATCACCAAACACAGGCACAAGCCCGGAAATGAATAGTTCACGTACCTCGGTATGGTTGGACAGTCGGTTCTTGACGCGACCTCGGCGTTTTTCGTGCCTTGGCTGATAGGTCGTATCAAAATTGGTTTCCTGAAGGGTAGCGTTGACCCGGTCGTAATAGGCTAGCCCGGATATTTTGAAGGTCCAGTCTTCGTAACCAACTGTCAGCGTACTGTCCACGCGTGCCAGTCCGGAGTACATGTCACCCTTGTCATAGTTCATGTTGCCGTCGTCGGTCAGGTGAAGAAAATGACCACCTTCTGCCGCTACCAGGCGGCGGGCCGGCTCAGGGTTGCCCGACAAATCGATGCACTGATCGGCTTTGCATAAGTCCTGCTGGCCTGGGACGTTGTGCTTGCCCAACAAGCTTTTATCGCGCTCTTCCAGTCGCCATCCCGCACCAACAGTGAACTTCGTGTTCAGTTCAATCGCGGCATCATTCCAGTCAAACGTGATAGCAGATGCTGCACCTGAATAGACCAGCATGCCCACAGACAGACATACGCCGGAATGATTCATTATTTTGCTTATCATCAGCTGCACTCTCCTCTATGAGTCCGTGCCGATTAATCTTTAGCGGCTGCTTGAGCCATCGCCTTGGCATGGACCTTTTCGGGGTCCACCAGAAAATGAGCAAGTGCCGGCAGTACCAGGATCGCGCCGAACATGTTGGCGGTAAACATGAACACCAGCATGATGCCCATGTCGATCTGGAACTGAAGAGCTGACAGTAGCCAGGTGCTGACGCTGCCGCCCAGGGCGATACCGGTAAAGATGACAGCCTTACCCGTGCTATGCAGTGTGTGGTAGAAGGCGGTTTCCATGTCCTGGCCTTTCTTTAAGCCACCGAGTAATTCGCTGAATACGTAAATGCCATAGTCCACACCGATACCGACAGCAAGGGCGACGACAGGCAGCGTGGCAACCTTTAAGCCAATATCAAGCATCGCCATGACGCCGTATGCCATTACAGAAACCAGTGACAATGGCAGCACGACGCAGAGCACACCGGGTATTGAGCGGAAAGACAGCCACAGGAAAAGAACCACCACAACATAGACCCAGGCTACGATCTGTAATTCCTCCTTTTCAACCACCTCATTGGTTGCCGCCATCACCCCGACATTACCCGTGGCCAGGGAAAACCGTACCGGACAGTTTTGGTCAAACGTGGCGTATTTGGTTTCCAGTTCATCACGTTCTGACTTAAGTGCCAGTAGCGCTTCTTGTGACGCATCGGGATCATTGGACATGGCGGTGATCGCATCGTCCTTTTCCTTGAACTTTCTCAAGGTCCAGTACTTTTCATCACAGTAATCGGGGTTCACACCCGGATGCTCCGCGTAGAACTTTTCACGATTGGCTTTATCGAACGCCTTAACTTCCCTGACCAGGTTCGCGATAGTCTCGGCCTTGTGATCCTCGGTAAACATCCATAAAGCGACGGCATCACAATTGGTATTGAGCATGCCCGTGGATGTGGGTACAAGCGCGGTCGACTGCGCCAGCGCGAACTTGTTACGTGGCAATACCAGTGCGTTCAACCGGCCCTCGGCCAGTCCCTGATAGACCAGGGTGGCGAAGGTCAGCAACGACAGGGTGGACTGTACTCCCGGCGTGTTTTCCATATGCCAGGAGAAGTTGTCCATTTGTTCCAGCAGTTCATAATCCACGCAGGCATCGGGTTTGGTCTCCGCAACAACCTTGAAGATGTCTACGCCGATTTCGAAATTGCCGACAATTTTTCGGAAGTCCTGGTTAAAGCGAGAGTCTGGCCTTAGTTCGGGTACCCCTTCCATCGCGTCACCGATCTTCAGCTCGGGCTTTTTCCATATCGACCAGCCCAGTAAAACGGCACAAATTATCAGGGTGATGGCAGCGGGTGCAGGGCGTGTGTTCTTGGCTATCAGCTTCCACAAACCATCGCCCAGGTTTTCGCGACGCAGTTGCTTAACCCGGAACGCATCAAGATCTTTGATTTCAATCATGGTCAGCCAGATCGGCATCAGCATTTTGTTCGTGATGATAATGGCGGCGATACCGAATGCAGCATTGACGGACATCTCACGAATGATGTCGATATCGATCAGGTAAATCGTGGCAAAACCCGCCACGTCGGTGATCAACGCAGCGGTTCCTGGTATCGCCAGACGGCGGAAGGTTTCCAGTGATGCATCGTAGGGGGTGGCCCCTCTGTCGACCTCGCCAACCCAGGCATTGGCATATTGCACTCCATGGCTGACGGATACAGACAAGACCAGAAAGGGGACAAGAATGGCGAATGGGTCCAGACCAAAGCCGACCGTCTTCAGTAGTCCTATTTCCCATATCACCGCGACGATTGAACAACCCAGCGGCAACATCGCCAGTTTGAAAGAGCCGGTATAAATCCATAGCAGCACGCCCGTTAGAAGCAGCGCCAGCATGAAGAAACCGACGACCTGCATGGAGGCGTCGGTCATGTCATCGACAATCTTTGCGAAACCGATGATATGGACGGTGATTCCGTCCTTTTCATATTTTGCGCGTATCTCTTCCAGGTATTCGCCTACCTTGCGGTAGTCGAGTTTTTCACCGGTAGTCGGATCGAACTCGAGCAGTTCTGAAACAACCATCGCACCACGTTGATCCTCGGTAACCAGGCGACCGATAATCTGCGCCTTGCCCACATTGGATTTGATCTTTTCCAGGATTTCCGGCGTCGGCTTGTAGTCCGGAGGAATCACAGTGGCACCTGACAGGCCGCCTTCAATTACCTCCACATAGGTTACGTTTGGCGTAAACATGGACATTACTCGAGCGCGGTCTACACCCGGGAGAAAGAAGATGTCATCTGTGGCGTTTTGCAGATCCGTCATGAAACGCTCGTTGTAGATGTCGCCTTCTTCCTGAATTAGTGCCAGCAAGACGGTGTTGGCGCCACCAAAGTCCTTGTAGTAGCGCTCGAAAGTCTCCATGTAAGGGTGACTTAGCGGTACTGATTTCAGCCAACCTGCATCCGGCTTGATGTTGGCCGCCTGCCATGCAAATACAATAGTTAAAAGAATAAGTACGGCCAGAGTAGTTAGTTTTTTGCCAAAAATAATTGGCTCAACGGCCTTTAGGATTATGTCGGTCCAGTAACCGCGCTCCATTTCTGCAGCCATGTTGCTCTCCCCGAAAGATTTAGTTAGCGGATACTGAGTCGCGAAACACCCGCGACCCCGACCATGATGAGATAGCCCTCTGTGGCTACTGCGCTACCCAGCGTCGTGTCGCCAGGGTTAGGAATTGGCACCATGCGCCCGGCCGTCGCGTCTCCACGTACCACGCTGCCATTTACGCCTACAAGCACTGCCTCCCCATTGGGCAGCAGGCTTCCGCCAAACAGGCTCTCTGTGACCGGGTTTTCCATAAAGCGCCAGCCCAGATTGGCCAGTTGCTCGGGATCTGTTATTTGCTCTCTGCCGTACTCATCCCATTCCATTGGGTCCTGTGGGATGAGCGCTTCAGCATCGGGCGCGAGATAAGTATTGCCGCGCAGACCAAAGGTGATAAAACCACTATTTCCCTGTGGGAGTACGCCAAAGAAAGAGCCAACATAGGGTTCAACCACCATCTCCCAGGTTTCGCCATCATCGTTGGAGCGAGCAACCAGGCCTTTCTCGCCAACCATGATCAGCGTGCCATTATTAAGACGTGTCATGGCGTTGATGTGCATACCCAGATCGATCATATCGGTTTCAACGTCGCGCCAGGTTTTGCCACCATCATCGCTGCGCATAAACGTGCCGCGTTCGCCCATGGCGAAGCCACGATCCTTATCAAGGAAAAATACAGCGTAAAAAGCCCACCCAGGGTCTTCGCTGTGGTGTTGTAGCTGCCAGGTTTCGCCCCCATCAGTCGTCTTGATAATGGCGAAGTCGTATCCAACTGCCCAGCCGGTATCTGGGTCGATAAATTGCACGTCATTGAGCATTCTTGATACAGGCGATACAACCTGACGCCACTTCTTCCCATCTTCTGAAAGCAGGACATGCCCACGGGTACCCACTGCCACATATCGCTTGCCGGTATGGGTCACGTCATTGAGTACAGATGAGACAGCCTTGGGTGCAATGATGGAGGGTGTCGCCTCGGCCATTGCAAACTGGGTTGGTCCAATGGCAGCAACGGCAATGACTGCTGCAGCTAACGAAAAAACCGCTAGGCGATTCCAGCGCATCTTATTCTCCCCCTTTTTTAGACCCGCCCGTTAGTAGGCGGCGGTCAAAATTGATACCACGAATTGATATGGTTTCACTTGCTTTAGAGTTTGTCCCCGGGCGTCTGCCATCATTCCCGCGTCAGGGATGGATGCGATTTTCCACAATAGAAGCAATATGTTGCTATCTCACTGCTGGGTAATGACTCATTCGCTGATGGTGAAATATAGCAAGTTTATACATACTTTTCCTACTTTAATAAAGGAGGTGCCCAAATAAAGTCCGGGCTCAACTTCCCGAATTTCATCGGTGATGTGTCGAATCAGCCAATGATTCCCTTTGAGGCTGTAGTTTAGGTTGACACAGGCCCGGCCATCTATCAGTGACGATCTGAACCCCGTCTGGAAAGCAAACCATTCCTGACGGGTGATGGTCAGGTTGATGCGGTTGATGCCACTGCCCTTGACGAGTGAGCGGGCAGTAAAGTTCTTGCCAGCCCACGGGAAGAGGGAAGTTTTGCCGAGGGCATTAAGTAGCAGGCCAATCGGCGTACGGTGAATGCCTGCAATGGCTAGTAGCTGTCCCTTCTTGCGGCCATTCAGAACACTCAGTGTATCTGGCGGTGTTAGCTGTCTGTATAAGCGTTCAAGCTCACTAAAACTCATGTGCTGGAGTTTATCCAGTGTGACGCGGTCCTTTACTGATGTTGTTTTTCTTGCGCCTCGTCGCATCGACGATAGGGGCAGTACCTTGCTCGATTCAGCAGTTGTCACACAATGCTCCTTGTTGATCAGCGGTTAAGCCGATTCTAACCCCATTAGCAGTTCTTTTGATGTGTAAATAATCTCGGAATTATGAACTATCTGGCCGATTGTTCCGGCGTGTGGCTGTCAGAAACATCACGGCGATCGGTGAGTTGGGCTTTTGCATCTTATTATCACTGCCTGATCAGTGACTTCTGTCGTGCTCATGAGCATTTGCAATAAGTATATGTTTTTGTGATATGGTGCAAAACGCGAATTAATACTATATACAGCTGGTTAATTTGAACCGCTGGCCTCGGGGAGGGGGAGAGTATGCGATTTCGACAGTTCTTGATTGCACTGGCCGTTGGAGCCGCAGTGGGTGGATTGATGTTCCTGATCCGGGAGTCCCGCATTGTGGACGTCGAGGCGGCCGAAAAAGTGCAGCAGGTGCTGCTCGACCTGCGCCAGGTTAATAGCAAGTTTAATGAAGAAATCCTCAAGTACCGGCTATCGCTCGATCCGGATTCAGAGGAACTCCTGGATATGCTGCCAGAGGTGGCGGCTGCGCCTGAACGGTTGGGCGAGGGGGAAAGCAATATTCGCGGCATGAATGCTCAGTTGGACCAGGCAATAGATGCCTACACCAAAACGCTGCGCGAAAAGGTCGCTATTGCAGAAGAGTATGAGAAGGAAAATCTGGCGCTCGTTTACAGCCTTGAGGACTTTCCGTACAAGTCTGACTTGCTATTGGAGGAGTTGGAAGACGATAAATGGGCCGATTTCCGCACCCACGTTCTGCGAATGAATAAGGAAGTCCTCACCTATGGCATGCTTCCTGATCCACCTAACGAGGAACTGGTGGATAACCTGCTCATCGATTTCGGGCAGATGATGACCCAGGGGCCTGAACAATCGCTGGAGCCCATGCTCGAACTGGTTTCACTTGGTAACTCTATATTGAGTAACAAGAAGGCTACCCAGACTCGACTGATTCAATTACTCGAAGCGCCTATCGAGCAGCAGATAGCCGATATTGAACGCCTGTACCTTGACTCGTACGAGTTGACCGTAAATGAGGCACGCCGTTACAGAACCGTGCTTGTGGGCTATTCCATTGTGCTGTTGCTGGTGCTGGCTTATTTGATCAACCGCTTACGACTGAGTTTCCGTGATCTGGATAGGGCCAACGCGGAACTGAAAAATACCAATGAACATCTTGAAGAGATGGTGGCGGAACGCACCACTAACCTGCAGCAAACGCTGAGCGAACTGAAGGAGTCTCAGACGCAGCTCATCCAGTCGGAAAAAATGGCTTCCCTTGGCCAGATGGTGGCCGGTGTGGCGCATGAAATAAACACCCCGCTAGGTTATGTCAGGAGCAACTCTGAAATCCTGGGTGGCTCAATGGCCGAAGTAGAGCAATTAAACAAGAGCTACCGTGATGTCTTTTCTGCACTGAACAATCCGGAGGCGACCGAACAGGATATCGCCCAATCAGTGCAGGAATTGCAGGCATTAGAGCAGGACCTTCAACCCGACGAGTTATTCGGTGAATTACGCCAGTTGCTGGCCGACAATGACCATGGCTTACTGCAAATTACCGAGCTGGTTGCCAGCCTGAAAGACTTCAGTCGTCTGGATCGCGCCAAGAATGACCAGTTCAATGTGAACGAGGGGCTGGAATCGACACTCAAGATTGCACAGAACCACCTCAAGGATCGCATCGAAGTAGAGCGTAAATTTGGTTCACTACCCAATATCGAATGCTCACCCTCACAGATCAATCAGGTCTTCCTGAATATTATTACCAATGCGGCACAGGCAATTGAGGGGCAGGGTAAAATAACTATCAGTACCGTTTCAGCGGGCGACCACGTTATAGTACGCATTCAGGATACGGGTAGCGGTATGGATGAAGAGACCCGCAAGCGTATCTTCGACCCGTTCTATACCACCAAGGCAGTTGGTCAGGGGACCGGTCTGGGCTTATCCATTGCTTTTCGAATTATTGAAGAACATGGTGGTCGCATCAACGTTAAATCAACACCAGGAGTCGGTACTGAGTTTGTGCTCGCGCTACCGACCAATCAGAAGCAGTCTCAAGCTGCCGAACAACTAGAGGCCGTACCGGCCTAGCCTGTTTATTCAGGCATTTGGGGTTAAGGAAAGGAGTTAGTCATGTTACAGACTACCCAGGCAAACAAGGCACGTGTGCTATTTGTGGATGATGAACAGCGCATTCTTACCAGTATGCATATGCTGTTCCGGCGCACCTACCAGGTTTTCACCTGCAACAGCGGTGCTGAAGCCATTGAGCTGATGAAATCGCAGAAGATTGATGTGATCGTCAGTGATCAGCGTATGCCAGAAATGACGGGCATCGAACTGCTTCGTCAAGTACGTGATATGCAGCCACAGGCCATTCGTCTGCTACTGACCGGTTATGCCGATCTGAATGCGATCATCGGCTCGATTAACGAGGGCGAGATCTTTCGTTTCGTGAGCAAACCGTGGTCAAACGAGGACCTCAAGGCAACGCTTGCCAAGGCAGTCGCGGCAGCGGAATTCGAGGCTGAGGTTGAGGCGGCGGATACGGCTGCAGCCGATGCAGCCACGGCCCCCAACGGAGCCGAGCAGGAATCAAAGCCAGGTATTCTCTTGCTGGATCAGGACGAAGACAGCCGCAGTCTCATGAAGGACATGCTGGCTGGCGACTTCAATGTTTATCAGGCGGATACGATTTCCGCCTGTCTTGATTTGCTTGAAAAAAGCGATATAGGCGTCATCATCTCCGATATCTATATTCAGGGAACACCGGTGGTTGAACTGTTAAGCCTGCTGAAGCAGCATCAGCCACATTTGGTGTCTATCATCGTGACGAATCGTGCTGATGCGCACGCCGCGATCGACCTGATCAATCATGGCCAGGTTTACCGATTCCTTATGCGGCCGGTTCGCGAGGCTATGTGCAAAATCAACGTACGCTCTGCGGTAAGGCGTTATTCAACGCTGGCAACCAATCCGCAGCGGACCAAGCGCTATGAAGTTGAGGCAATAGAAAAGCCAGAGGCTTTGGCGAGCACTTTCATATCTCGCATCCGTTCTATGCGTTCCATGTTTAGTGCGGCAGCAAACTAACTTTAATCACATGTATACAACGCCCGCCTAGCGGGCGTTTTTTTTGCCTGGGCAGCCCAGTAAACGGGGTATTCTGCCATTGGGTAATGGCGCGTGTTCGAGATTGAAAACGCCGCCGTTTTCTATGGACTTGGTTGCTTGGTTCATGTTCTTATGTGGCCCCTCATTAATCATTGCCTATTACTGGAGTTTGAGTTGAAAACAGTACGAATCGGCTGCGCCTCTGCCTTCTGGGGTGATACCAGCACCGCGACTGCACAGTTGGTTAATAAGGGTAAATTGGACTATCTGGTGTTCGACTATCTCGCAGAAGTAACCATGTCGATCATGGCGGTGCAGAAAATGCGTGACCCTGCAGCCGGTTATGCACCAGACTTCGTTAAGAATCTGGCTCCCCTGCTGGGAGAGATAAAGCGCCAGGGAATCAAGGTTGTCTGTAACGCAGGGGGCATGAATCCTGCTGGGTGCCGCGATGCATTGCGCGAAGCGGCCTCACAGGCCGGCGTCGATTTGAACATCGCGATCGTCTTGGGTGATGACCTCACGCCTAGACAGCAGGCGCTGCGGGATGCGGGTGTACGTGAGATGGAAAGTGACACTCCCCTGCCACCGATGGTGGTGAGTATGAATGCCTACCTGGGCGCCGTGCCAGTCGCAAAGGCGCTGGATGCAGGTGCGGAGATCGTCATCACGGGCAGGGGTGTGGACAGCGCTGTAGTGGTGGGGCCACTTATGCATGAGTTTGGCTGGGCCGCGGATGATTATGATCTGCTTGCGGCTGGCAGTCTGGCTGGCCATATCATTGAATGTGGTAGCCAGTGTACCGGCGGTAACTTTACCGACTGGGAGACCGTGCCTGGTTATGAGGATATGGGTTTTCCGATAGTGGAGGTCCAGGAGGATGGCAGCTTCGTCGTCACCAAACCGGAGGATACCGGAGGTATCGTTACCCCATTTACAGTGGGTGAACAGACGCTCTACGAGATTCATGACCCCCGTGCTTATCTGTTACCGGATGTGGTTTGTGATTTCACGGCTGTCCAGTTCGAACAAGTCGGCAAGGACAGAGTAAGGGTGACCGGGGCCAGGGGTTTGCCGCCTACAGATGCTTATAAAGTCTCTGCCACTTATCCGAATGGCTTCCGTTGCACAGCGATGTTTATGGTTGGCGGCCTGGATGCCAGAAGAAAGGGTGAGCGCGTTGCAGAGGCAATACTCGGTAAGGTGCGTGGCATTTTCAAGAGCCAGGGGTTCGATGATTTTCTGGCGACGGATGTGGAAATTATTGGCAGCGAAGCCATGTATGGTCCGCATGCCAATGAGGGCGCACAGGCTACACGTGAGGTAATGATCAAGATCGCTGTACGACACGCTGACAAGGCAGCACTGGCCCTGTTCTCTAAAGAAATTGCTCAGGCCGCAACCAATATGGTTCCTGCCGTGACCGGCTACTTTGGCGGCAGGCCCAATATCACGCCCATGCCCAAGCTGTTTTCCTGCCTGGTCAAGAAGAGCGAGGTACCTGTAAGCATCGAGATCAATGGCGAGACTATTGATGTTGATGTGCCTAGCGCGGGTGGTTTTCAGCCTTCAATGGTGAAAGAGCAGCCGGACCAGCCAGTCCCGCAAGTTGATGAGCCCGTGCCTGTACCCCTGGTGCAACTGGCTGTGGCGCGCAGTGGTGACAAGGGCGATCATTCGAATATCGGCGTCATGGCGCGTAAGCCAGAGTATCTACCCTTTATACGTGCAGCCTTGACAGCTGAGACGGTAGCCGCACATTTCAAATATATGATCAAAGGTGATGTGACACGTTGGGACCTGCCCGGGATTCATGCACTGAACTTCCTGCTGCGAAACTCGCTAGGCGGGGGTGGCGTCGCTTCCTTGCGCGCAGACCCACAAGGCAAGTGCCACGCACAGATGTTGCTTGATTATCCAATACCAGTGCCGCGGGCACTCGCTGAAAGTCTATAACCCAATACAAGCCTCCTGGAGGACGACCATGGAATTCACTAGAGAGCACGATGAAATCCGCCGTACAACGCGCAAGTTCATCGAAAACGAAATCAACCCCTTTGTTGATGAATGGGAGGAAGCAGAAATTTTCCCGGCCCATGAACTCTTCAAGAAGATGGCCGAGCTGGGCCTGCTGGGCATCCACAAGCCGGAAGAGTACGGTGGGATGGGGCTGGATTATTCGTACGAGATGGCGTTTGCCGAGGAACTGGGCAATATCAATTGTGGCGGCGTCGGCATGGCAATTGGCGTGCAAACCGATATGGCCTCACCGGCTTTGGCACGCTATGGCTCGGATGAATTACGCAAGGAGTTTCTCGTTCCCGCCATTGCGGGCGAAAAGGTTTTGTCCATCGGTGTCTCCGAGCCGGGTGCAGGTTCGGATGTGGCCGGTCTGAAAACCACTGCCGTTAAGGATGGCGATGACTATATTATCAACGGCACCAAGATGTGGATCACAAGTGGCATGCAGTCAGATGCCATCTGTCTGCTAGCCAACACCTCGGACGGAAAACCTCACCAGAATAAGTCACTTATCATGGTGCCGATGGATGCGCCGGGTGTGGAACGGGCCAAGAAGTTGCGCAAGATCGGCATGAATGCTTCGGATACAGCGCAGATATTTTTTGATAACGTTCGCGTGCCGCAGCGTTACCGCATTGGTATG
>JBFKKS010000044.1:0-13978 GCA_041630955.1 Nevskiales bacterium | reverse complement strand
GGAAATCAAGGTATAACAATGCAATTGAGTCCGATCGAAGAGGTCATTGAGGATATACGCCAGGGCCGCATGGTTGTGGTGATGGATGATGAAGACCGCGAAAACGAGGGCGACCTGGTCATGGCAGCGGTGCACGCACGGCCTGAAGACATCAATTTCATGGCGCGCTATGGGCGAGGCCTGATTTGCCTGACCTTGACGCGTGAGCGCTGTCGCCAACTGCGTTTGCCGCTGATGGTGACGGATAATGCGGATGCGCATCAGACCAGCTTTACCGTTTCGATTGAGGCAGCCGAAGGCGTTACAACGGGGATTTCGGCAGCGGATCGTGCGCGTACCATTCAGGCTGCCGTGCATCCGGAAGCTGTGCCGGATGATTTGGTGCAGCCAGGGCATGTGTTTCCACTGATGGCCCAGCCAGGTGGAGTGCTCAGCCGGGCCGGTCATACCGAGGCAGGTTGCGACCTGGCGCGATTGGCCGGGCTCGAACCAGCTGGCGTTATCGTTGAGATTCTTAATGAAGACGGCAGCATGGCGCGACGGCCTGATCTGGAGATATTTGCAGCCGAACATGATTTGAAGCTGACCACGGTGGCTGACCTGATTCGGTACCGTCTTGATAATGAACACACTGTCGTGCGCCGTAGTGAAGCCGCGGTGCACACCGAGTTTGGTGACTTCAAGCTTGTCTCTTATGAGGATGAGGTTGACCGTGCCTTGCACCTGGCACTGGTCAAGGGAGATATCTCTGCCGAGGAGCCATCGCTGGTGCGTGTACACATACGCAACAGTCTCAGTGACGTGTTCGCTATTCAACATGAGAGCTTCAGTTGGCCAGTTCGACGGGCCATGCGCAGGGTGTCTGAAGAGGGCAGCGGTGTGATCGTGCTGCTACGTAAACCGGAAACGCCGCATGAACTGACACAGCGGATTGCCGCGATTTCTGGTAAGGCGCCCCATGATGAGGATGATCATGAGGGTGTTCTGCGCACCTATGGCATTGGCGCACAAATACTCAAGGATTTGGGGGTTCGCAAGATGCGCGTATTATCCCAGCCCAAGCGCCTACAGGGCCTGTCGGGTTTTGGGCTGGAAGTAACTGAGTACGTGAGCTGTGATTAATCATGAGTAGTGTCAAACAACGTCCCGACGGTCCAGGCCTTGATGAAGGCGCCATTGGTGAGATCGATTTGATCGAGGGTAGCCTCGATGCGACCGGTGACCGGTTTGCCGTCATTATTACCGAATGGAACGAGGTCATTATCAATGGTCTCCTGCAGGGCGCACTGCAGACATTGCGCAGCTGTGGGGTAACCGACGAGGACATTCATGTCATTCGCGTGCCTGGAGCCTTTGAGCTGCCGCTTGCGGCAGAGCGTGCGGCGGCTACGGGCAATTACGCAGCGATAATTGCCCTTGGGGCGGTGATCCGTGGTGGTACGCCCCATTTCGAGTATGTCTGTCGTGCCTGCACAGATGGTATCCGTGAGGCCTCAATGAAGCATGGGCTGCCCATTGCTTTCGGTGTTCTGACAACCGACAACGAGGAACAGGCCAGTGAACGTGCTGCTCCGGGTGAGGCCAACAAGGGCCGGGAAGCGGCACTGGCTGCTGTTCGCCTGACCAACACGCTGCGGTTGTTGCATGACTGACGTCAGCGCTTCCATTGGCGCACGCCAACGTTCGCGCCGACTTGCGCTACAGGCCATCTATCAATGGTTAGTGGCCGACACGGAATCCGCAGCCCTGATTGAACAGTTTCTGGAAGACGATCACATGGAGCGTGCCGATGCCGATTATTTTCGGCGGCTGGTGCTGGGTGTACTGCAATCGGTCACGGAACTGGAGCAGGCGTTCGTGGACTTGCTCGACCGACCACTGGAACAGCTTGACCCCATTGAACATGGGGTTTTGCTGGTTGGCACCTTTGAGTTGTTGCATTGCCCGGAACTACCATACAGGGTGGCTATCAACGAGGCGGTAGAACTGACAAAGACTTATGGCGGCACTGATAGTCACCGCTATATCAACGGGGTGATGGATCGACTCGCCCATCGTGTGCGCGAGATCGAAATACGCTCAAAGCACTAGTATGACCACTGAGTTCGAGCTGATACGTCGCCATGCACCGCCGGGCGCTCGCAGGCTTGATGTGCTGCTCGGCTCCGGAGACGACGCTGCGATACTGAAAATGCCGCCGGGCAAGGCACTCGTGGCTACGGTCGACACGCTTGTCGCCGGTCGGCATTTTCCAATCCAGACGGCCGCCTATGACATAGGCTGGAAGGCGTTGGCCGTTAACCTGAGTGATCTGGCTGCCATGGGAGCCGAAGCGGCATGGGTAACGGTGGCGCTGACCATGCCGATTATGGCCCCTGGGGATCAGGATCAATGGATGGAGGACTTGACCGACGGAATCCAGACATTGGCAGAGCGCAGCGGGGTAGCAGTCGTGGGGGGCGATCTGACTGCCGGGCCACTGAGTATCACGATTCAGGCCCTGGGCCTTATCGAGTCAGATTGCGCCTTGCGCCGAGATGCGGCACAAGCTGGCGATCTGATTGCGGTAACAGGCCATCTTGGGGATGCCGCTTTGGCGCTACGTTTAATGCAGGCGGGTTCGGAGGTGCCGCCGGTCTTGCTAGAGCGGCTCAATCGACCCGAACCCAGGTTGAGCGAGGGGTCAGCGCTGGTCGGTAAGGCGCATGCAGCTATAGATATTTCTGATGGGCTCCTGGCGGACCTTGGGCATATGCTTGAGGCAAGCTCAGTCGGCGCCACCATCGACTGCCGGAAATTACCGTTGTCTGAAAAGTTCAGGCAGCTATGCCCGATAGAAGAGCAGGCGACGCTTGCCCTGACCGGCGGTGATGACTACGAATTGTGCCTTTGTATCGCCCCCGATGATTTCGCAAGACTGGATAACAGCCTTAAGTCTGGGTTGAAAGTGGTAGGCGTCATAACCGGCAGCACGGGACTTGAAGTGCTTGGCAGTGATGGCCATTGCATGGATCTGCCCGTCACGGGTTATGATCATTTTCGTTTCCATTCTGGACCAGATTCGTGAAGAGGAACCCGCATGTCAGCTGATCATCCTATCCGGCCGGCGGCCAAACTGGTTATGCGTGACCCGGTTCACGTTCTGGCTTTCGGCCTGGGTACAGGGCTGTCACCGGTGATGCCGGGTACCATGGGTACTCTGCTTGGTATTCCCCTGTTTCTTGCCATTCACTGGATGTCCTGGCCGCTCTATCTGGGGCTGACAGCGTTGCTTTTCGCAGTTGGTGTCTTTCTGTGTGGAGAGTCTGCACGCCGCCTGTCGACGCACGACCACCCCGGAATCGTCTGGGACGAAATCGTGGGTTATCTGGTCACCATGACCCCACTGTTGCCTGATCTTTTCGGTGCCCAGACTGCTGCGCCACTCTGGTTCTGGGTCGTGGCGGGATTTGTCGTGTTTCGGGTTTTTGATATTGCTAAGCCGCCGCCCATCAAGCAAATAGACCAAAAGGTTCACGGCGGTTTCGGAATCATGCTGGATGATCTTATAGCCGGTTTGTTTGCGGCCGCGGTACTGCTGTTGTTGGCATTGCCGGGCTGGCTATTCCCAGCCGCGGCGGGCTGACCGGGTGCGGTCTTTCCGGTAACCTACGCGCCCCCACTGCCACTGCATACAAGACCAGCCCCAATGCTGAAGATTCACAACAGCCTCACCGGCCGTAAAGAAACCTTTAAACCCATACAGCCTGGCAAGATACGTATGTATGTGTGCGGAATTACCGTATACGACTACTGTCATCTTGGTCACGCGCGCTTCCTGGTCGTCTTTGATCTGGTCACGCGTTATCTGCGTGCGCGCGGATTTGACGTGACCTATGTGCGCAACATCACCGACATTGATGACAAAATCATCAAGCGGGCGAGTGAGGAGGGCGTAGATTACCGTGAGCTGACTGAACGTTTCATCGGGCACATGCATGAAGACACCGAGGCATTGGGCCTGCTGCCGCCTGATCAGGAGCCGCGTGCCACGGATCATATGGCGGATATTATTGCCATGGTCGAGCAACTGATTGCCAACGGGCATGCCTATGCCGCTGATAATGGTGATGTTTATTACGACGTCAGCAGCTTTGAAGATTACGGCAAGTTATCGGGGAAGGACCCGGAGCAACTTCGCGTAGGGGCGCGTGTCGCAGTGGACGAAGGCAAGGACGATGCACTGGATTTTGTGCTGTGGAAATCGGCCAAACCTGGCGAGCCGAGCTGGGCATCACCCTGGGGCGAAGGGCGTCCGGGCTGGCACATCGAATGCTCTGCCATGTCGACCTGTTGCCTGGGTAATCATTTCGATATCCATGGCGGCGGCATGGATCTTAAATTCCCGCATCATGAAAACGAGATTGCCCAGAGTGAAGGCGCCACACGCGAACCCTTTGCCAATCTGTGGATGCATAACGGCTTCGTACAGATTAATGAAGAAAAGATGTCCAAGTCGCTGGGCAACTTTTTCACTATTCGCGACGTGCTGTCAGAACATCGTCCTGAGGTGGTGCGCTTCTTCATCCTGAATAGCCATTACCGCAGCCCGCTGGCCTACAGTAATGAACAAATGCTCAACGCCGCCCAGGGACTGGGTCGCTTGTATACCGCTTTGCGGGGAGTGGCACTGGTTGAGCCGGAAGAAACATCGCCGTACGTGACCGAGTTTCATGCGGCCATGCAGGATGACTTCAATACGTCTGAGGCGATAGCCGTATTGTTTGAACTGGCCCGCGAAATAAATCGTCACAAGGCATCAGACCCGCAGCAAGCAGCAATGATGGCGGCCCAGCTCCGCCACCTGGGCGGTGAATTGGGCCTGTTGCAGGCAGATCCCGAGCAGTACTTTCACTCTGAAACGATCGATGGACCAACCCCGGACGAGATTGAAAAACTGATTACGGCGAGATTGTCGGCCAGGGCTGGTAAGGATTTCGCTGAGGCAGACCGCATTCGCGACGAGTTGGCTTCAAGGGGTATACGTCTGGAGGATGGCCCTGATGGCACGACCTGGAGTCGCGTGAGCTGATAATCAGGCCCTACGGGCCCGGGAGGGATGATGGAAGTACTGCGTACACCAGACGATCGGTTTGCAAACCTGCCAGGATTCGATTTTTCTCCCCATTACATAGAAGACCTGCCTGGCTATGAGGGGCTGCGGGTACATTATCTGGATGAAGGCCCCGGCGATGCGAAACAGGTTTTTCTGTGCCTGCACGGTGAGCCAAGCTGGAGTTATCTCTATCGGCATATGATTCCTGTGTTCAGCGCGGCAGGGCATCGCTCGCTTGCACCCGACCTGTTGGGGTTTGGACGCTCCGACAAACCGATTGATGACGATGTGTATACGTGGGCGTTTCACCGCAACATGCTGATAGCTTTCATTGAGCGACTCGATCTGCGCAATATCACCCTGGTGTGTCAGGACTGGGGCGGCTTGCTGGGACTTACCCTGCCAATGGATATGCCAGGCAGATTTACCCGGCTGCTGGTCATGAATACAGCGCTGGGTACGGGCGATGTCCCCCTGGGTAAAGGTTTCGAGGACTGGCGGGCCTATTGCGCATCAAGGCATGATTTACCCGTAGGGCAGTTATTCAAGCGATCTGAACCCGCCTTGAGCGATGCTGAGGCGGCCGCTTACGACGCACCCTTTCCAGATGCGCGTTACAAGGCAGGTGTCAGGCGATTTCCGCAATTGGTGCCAGATCACCTTGATGCGCCGGGGGCAGAAACGTCGCGGTTTGCCCGGGACTGGTGGCTAAATGAATGGCAGGGTGAGGCTTTTATGGCCATCGGAATGCAGGATCCGGTGCTCGGGCCGACCGCGATGCGTGCTTTGCGCAAACTTATTCCAGGCTGCTCAGAACCACTGGAGATCGGCGATGCCGGGCATTTTGTGCAGGAGCATGGTCGCCAGATAGCGCAGGCTGCGCTGAGCTATTTCAGCTAGCGGGGTTTTTTAATCAAGGGGCTGCTCATCGTGTAGCGCACAGGCCTCAAGGGTATTTTGCATCAGCATGGCTACCGTCATGGGGCCCACACCGCCGGGCACGGGTGTGATCCAGCCGGCACGCTTCACGGCCGTTTCAAATTCCACGTCGCCCACCAGTTTACCGTCCGCTCCGCGATTGATACCCACGTCAATCACCACGGCGCCCGGCTTGATCCAATCACCTTTGACAAAGTTCGGGCGGCCCACGCCGGCCACGACAATATCTGCCTGCGCAACAATCTCTGCAAGGTTGCGGGTCTTGCTGTTGCAGACCGTGATTGTGGCATCAGCCAGTAGTAGTTCTAGCGCCATTGGACGGCCGACTATGTTTGAGGCGCCAACAATGACGGCTCGTGCACCGCGAGTGGTGACATCACAGTGCTCAAGCAGTTTCATGACGCCATAGGGCGTGCAGGGGCGTAGTTCGGGCCGTTTTTGTGCCAGGCGGCCGATGTTATAGGGATGAAAGCCATCCACGTCCTTGTCCGGACGAATGCGCTCGGTTACCTGGTCGGCATCCAAGTGCTCAGGCAAGGGCAATTGCACCAGGATGCCATCAACGGCCGGGTCGGCATTAAAGCGATCAACCTTGGCTAACAGGCTGTGTTGCTCGGTGTCTTCGGGCAGTTTGATTACATGGGACAGTATGCCAAGTTCCTCACAGGCCTTGCGCTTGTGTGCCACATAGACCTCTGACGCTGGATTCTCGCCAACGAGAATGACAGCCAGTCCGGGTGCGCGCAGGTTCTTATTGGCACGGCTCTGAATGGCCTGTTTGACTTCTTGGCGGATGGTGGCGGAAATTGCCTTACCGTCTATGATTTTTGCACTCATGCGTGAATACGACTGGCTTTGCTGGTGGTTGAAGGCGCGAATTCTCGCATGTTTACCAAAGTGATGGCAGTTGCTGACTTACTCAGAGCGGGATTTCGCATTGACCCTGTATAGTGGCGCGCGTATTATTCGCCGCCTCGCGCCTCAGGCGGGAGCGCTATTGCTTAACTTTATGGTTAATGTGAGTGCGGAAGGACATCGGGGTATAGCGCAGTCTGGTAGCGCATCTGGTTTGGGACCAGAGGGTCGGGGGTTCGAATCCCTCTACCCCGACCATTATCGGGCGTCACTGTATAGTTGAGTGACGTCAGGGCATAGTTGGATTGGATATATAATGCGCCCGTAGCTCAGCTGGATAGAGCATCGGCCTTCTAAGCCGGCGGTCGCAGGTTCGAATCCTGCCGGGCGCGCCACTCAAAGGGGATGCCCTGGAGTAGCTGGCCTGGTAGAGGTGTGAAAAGTTTAATGGTGGGCGTAGCTCAGTTGGTAGAGCCCCGGGTTGTGATCCTGGTGGTCGTGGGTTCGAGTCCCATCGTCCACCCCATTTTGCTGAAGCTGGTTTAACCAGACTAAAATCAGCGTTTCATGGCAAGCGAAACAGGGTTTTCGGTTGCTGACCGATGTGATGCAGTAGCTTAATCATCGTAACAGTCATGGGCCTCTAGCTCAGTTGGTAGAGCAGGAGACTCTTAATCTCTTGGTCCGGGGTTCGAGTCCCCGGGGGCCCACCAACAACACAAAGCCTCGCTTCGCCGAGGCTTTTTTATTACCTGGCTGACAGGCCAGACCGCGCTCTTCAAATGAAATCCCGCGCAGTAGCTTGCCTTTCACTGGCGCTTTTTTCATATGAGACTAGCAGGAAATTCATTACGGATTGAATTTATTGGGTATTCCTAATTGCGAATATCTGCCCTTTTAGGATTGTCATGCCTTCCGAAGGCGTATAGGATTCCTCCTTGAATTCTATATCCAATAAGAGTGAGCCTGGGAGGGTGGAGATGAAAAGTTATATCGGATTTGTAGTATGCATGCTGATGGCCAGCATGGCGGGGGTTGCCAACGCGCAGCTACCCAACGAAGTGGCACCACAGTTGGGTTTTTATCTGACCAAGAGTTTTGGTAGTCAACAAAGCGTACCCGCCGAATACGGGGTTAAGTTTCACTACGGTGATGCGCGCTCAAACATCTACCTGACTCGGCACACCAATTACCGACCCGCGTTACTGGATATTAAATTCAATCATCAGGGCTTAACCGCATTCAAGACAGCGGGTGTGAATGTGCTTGAGCCGCAATACATGCTGGGTGCCGGTGAAGAGGGCTTCTTCAGCAGCATCAACTGGGGCATGGTTGGTCTGGCCGCGTTTGCAGCCGGGATTTATTACGCAGCAGAACAGGACCGCGACGACCGTGAAGATCGCATAGCGGAGCAAAAACGCAAGGCGGCCAAGAAGGCGGCTGAAGAAGAAGGCGGCGGCGAAGAACCCGCGCCTGAAGGTGGCAGCGAAGGCACGCTTTGCGATCCGTCTGGCACGCTGGGCTGCTCGCCGGTTGATCCGACTGCTGACGGTGGCGGTGGTGAACCAGCACCCGAAGGTGGCAGTGAAGGCACGCTTTGCGATCCGTCTGGCAACCTGGGCTGCTCACCGGTTGATCCGACTGCCGATGGTGGCGGTGGTGAGCCCGCGCCGGAAGGTGATGGCACCACGGGCACACCCTTGGACGCAGCGGTTGATCCCGTTGCTGATGCCACCGGTGCGGGAGGAGAACCCGCACCTGATGGTGGAAGTGAGCCGACACTCGGCTGCGATCCTGCGCTTGGTTCCGGGCAGTGCCTGTAAAGTAGCAACCTGTGGTACCAAGGGGGCGGGTTACCGCCCCCTTTTCTTTGTCCAGTGATCTGTTTTTTCATGACTAGCAGTCTTGCCGCAAGCAAGCTTGACGATTGACTTCTTATTTGAATCTGTCGATGCTTGCTTTCATGGTTTTAAGTGAAAACTGATACACAGGCAGTAAGTTAGTGTTTATACTTGAGCGCGGAGTGCTTCTGTGGTTTTTTAAGGCTTGCCACATGAGTAGAGGAGATCCGCAGGTGACGGATAACCGTTCAGATACAGCCAATAAGGGAAAGGGGACTATGCATACTTCCTTCAAATTAGTAACCGCCGCAACATTGGCGGCAGTTTGCGTGGCCGGTTCAAATGCCGCCTACGCAGAAGATGAAATCGATGATCGACGTTACCTGGGCTTTTTAGGTAGCTATATCGAGGCAGACACCGATGACCGCAGTGCCATTCGTCAATACGACGATGCGTATGGCATTTCCATTTTGCTGGGGTCGCAGAAGTCTGAAAAAGTTAATACTGAATTCTCACTGGCCTACTCGGTTCTTGAAGGCGATCGCAGTGGTGTGCCAAACGCACATGACTGGCAGATCACGCTGGGTTATGACTGGCTGTATTTCTTCGACCGCGATGGCTGGCAGCCATTCGGTCTGATTGGTGGTGGTATCACACAGGAAGAGCGTGAACCGGAAGATCATGGCCATCTGACTGCCAACGTCGGTCTTGGCCTGCTCAAGGTGCTCAACGATCACGGTACGGCCTTCCGTGCTGAGACACGCTATGTGCATCACTTTGATAACGAAACGGGCAATGATGATCCAGGTGACTGGAGAATCTCGCTGGGCTTCCAGACACCATTGACGGCCAAGCCGGTAGAACTGCCGCCGCCACCGCCACCCCCACCTGCTGACAGTGATGGCGACGGTGTGGTTGACGGCATCGATGAGTGTCCTAATACCCTCAAGGGTGTGAAGGTCGATCGCGTAGGTTGTGCTGTTAAGCAGACTTTCGAACTCAAGGGTGTGAACTTCGAATTTGATAAGGCAACCCTCGTTTTCAATGCCAGAACCATCCTGGATGCCGCGGCAGAGACACTAAAAGGGCAGCCTGATCTTAAGGTTGAAATTGCTGGCCATACCGACAGTGTTGGTTCCGATGAATACAACATGGGGCTTTCGCAGCGTCGTACTGAAACAGTCGTTAAATATCTGGTTGATAAGGGTGCCAACCCCGACAACCTGACCGCCAAGGGCTATGGTGAAAGTGAGCCAGTCGCCACTAACGACACGGCAGATGGGCGCGAGGCTAATCGCCGCGTTGAACTGCGTATTCTAGGGCAGTAAGGGAGTACGGAAATGAAAATGGATCTGATTAAGAAATTAATGTTCACATTGTGCATGTTGGGCACAGTGGCATTTGTTGGTGCTTGTTCAACCGGCTCCCCGAGCGGTAGTGCGGGTGGCGGCGGTGGCGATGGCGGCGGCGATGGCGGCGGTACTACCGAGCCCAGCCTCTGCTTTCCGGATGACCCCACAGGACAACTCTGCGCGGAGCAGCTATGCGCTGTCCCTGGTGCAGGTGAAGCGATTATCACTGCTGCAGGAAGCACCTGTACGGGTGGTGATGGCGGTGGCGCAAGTCCTGTCGACCCGGCACAGTTATGTGCCATTCCTGAGATCGGTACAGCCGTTGCCGAGGGCTTTGGTTCGACCTGTCCGGATGCCGGAGGGGATCCAAGTAACTCGCTCTGCTTCCCCGAGGACCCAACTGGTCAGCTATGTGCCGAACAACTTTGTGCAGTTCCCGAGGTAGGGGCCGCGATTGTCGAAGGTGCCGGTAGCACCTGTGATGACGGTACAGGTGCAGCAGGCCCGCTGGATCCGGCAGAACTCTGTGCGGTACCAGAAGTCGGTGCGGCCATTGCAGAGGGCTTCGGCGCAACCTGTCCGGATGCCGGCGGTGGCGCAGGTGACGGCGGCGGAGAAGTGCCGACCTGTGCACCGGATGAAGTGCCAGGTGTGGGTGGAGAGTGCTTGCCAGCAGATGGTGGTGGGGGTGGAGAGACTCCCGTACCCACCTGCGCACCTGACGAAGTGCCAGGTGTAGGCGGAGAGTGCCTACCGGCACCATAGTCAGGCAGAGCCAGACCAACGAAAAGCCCCCGAGCAATCGGGGGCTTTTTCATTGCTGTTCAGTCATCAATTTAGTAGGATGCACTGCAATAATTTACTTGCAGATGTGTCCTGTCAGTGTGGGGGGAAACTCACTTTAATGCGAACTAAAATCAGCCTTGTCTCACTGGTTATTGCCTTATATAGCAATGGGTTACAGGCTGCGCCCGAGGATTTCCCAAGGCCTCCAGCCCTGCAGCCGCAGGTCAGCTTCTGGACCAAGATATTTTCTGAGTACTCTGTTCATCAGGCAGTAATTCATGACGACCTGCTGGTGGATAAAATTCACCGGGTGCTGGATTTTCGTTCCCTGAATAGCAGCAATGTGAGCCAGGCAACCTACTGGCGCAAGCGCAAGGCTGCGGAACGTCGTGCCAAGGCTGAAATTGTCGACATGCTTCGAAAGATTCAGCGTGTCGGCGGGGATCGTAGCAAGCTAAATAAGCAGGAACGCCACCTGCGTGATCGCTATGCAGCGTATACCAGTCGTACCAAGTACAGTAATGCCGCAGCACGGGTACGCTCCCAGGGCGGACTCAAGGAACGTTTCAGTGAGGCGATTATCATTTCTGGGCGTTATTTGCCCTACATGGAAAACGTCTTCAGGAAAGAAGGATTGCCGATTGAACTGACCCGGCTGCCATTCGTAGAGTCCAGCTTTAACCTTAACGCCTACTCGAGCGTGGCTGCGGCCGGTATCTGGCAATTCATGCCGTCCTCCGGGCGCATCTATAAGTTAAGGCAGAATGATGTCGTTGATGATCGTCGTGACCCCTGGTTTGCCACACATGCCGCAGCCAAGCACCTGAAAGATGATTATGCACGCTTGAAAGACTGGGGCCTGGCCGTGACGGCATATAATCACGGGCGCGCCGGCGTGGCGAGGGCCGTGCGATCCGTTAAAGGCAACGGAATAGAGCACGTCGTCAAGCAGTACAAGGGGCGTCGTTTCGGCTTTGCTTCTCGAAACTTCTATACATCGTTTCTGGCTGCAGTGGATGTGGTGAACGATTATGAGCGCCATTTTGGCAAGTTGAATCGTGAACCGTTATTGCGTTTCGATGAAGTGCGGATTAAGGACTACGTTGATTTCGGAACACTTGCCAGCCTGGCAGGGCTCAATGTTGCCCAGTTCACAGAGCTGAACCCTGGCTTTCACCCGGCGGTTCGTAAGGGCAAGTTAAGAGTGCCGCCTAATTATGTCATTCGTGTGCCACTGGGGCGCGCTGACAGCTTTAACGAAAAGTATGCGGCATTGGGGCCGGGCAATCGCTTCCGTGGGCAGAAAAGTTACTACGTGCACCACAAGGTACGACGTGGTGAAAGCCTTGGCCTGATTGCAAGAAAGTATGACAGCAACGTTGCGACCATCATGCGCACGAATAGCTTGAGAAGCGCACACCGAATTCGGGTCGGTCAAGTGCTCAAGATTCCATCCAGTGACTCCAGGCCGGCAAAGGCCTCAGTTTATGCCGGCTCTATAACAAACGTTTCCAGCACCGGTAATTATCGAGTGCGCAGAGGCGATACACCCAGTGCCATAGCCAAGCGTCATGGGCTTTCTGTAGCAGCGCTTATGCAGGCTAATAAGGGTGTCGATGCACGCCGCTTACGCATCGGCCAAAGCCTCGTAATCCCCGGTTCTGGGACGCGTTCCGGCGGCAGCGCCAGAGCCAGTTCAGGCAGGGGCTCTAAAATTCACGTGGTCCGGTCTGGCGATGTTATGGGTGCAATTGCCAAGCGTTATGACGTATCTGTCGCCTCTATTATGCGGGCCAATAAAGGTGTAGACCCACGCCGCTTGCGCATCGGCCAAAGCCTCGTAATCCCAGGTGCAGCGACACATTCAGGGGGCAGTACAAGGGCAAGCTCAGGTGGGCTCTCTAAAATTCACGTGGTCCGGTCTGGCGAGGTTATGGGTGCAATTGCCAAGCGCTATGGCGTATCGGTTGCCTCTATTATGCGCGCCAATAATATGCGTAATGCGCACCGGCTCAATATAGGGCAAAGACTTAAAATTCCGGGTGCGGCTTCAGAATCGGCCATTCCAGTTGCACATAGGGTTAGGGCAGGTCAAACCCTAAGCGCGATTGCAGAACGCTACGGCACGACGGTGCACTTGATACAGCGACATAATAATCTCAAGAACGCCCACTCCATACGGGTTGGTCAGGTACTTCAGATTCCTTCAGGTTGAGTCGACACAAGCAATTGATCGTGGTTGGCATGGCTGCTCGCCGGTCAGGTCTGTATAATTGCGCCGCCTGAGCAGGCCCCGCCTGTGAAAAACGCGAAAGTGGCGGAATTGGTAGACGCGCTGGTTTTAGGTACCAGTGGGGTAACCCGTGGGAGTTCGAGTCTCCCCTTTCGCACCAATAGTTTTCAACCCTGATCACCCGGGAATGGAGTGAACAGGGCATATGCACGTGCTGCCGAGGGCGGCCGTTTGATCGAGGTTAGTAATGCAAGTTTCCGTTGAGTCTCCGGGTGGCCTGGAGCGCCTTCTAAAAGTAACCGTACCAGCCGAGCGTGTACAGACCGCAGTTCATGATCGTGTACGCAAAGTGGGCGCCAAGGCTAAAGTGCCGGGATTTCGCCCCGGCAAGGCCCCGATTACTGTTCTCCTGCAGAGATACGGGGAGCAGGCCATGCAAGAGGTTCTGGGGGATATCATACAGAGCAGTTATGGTGAGGCACTGGAACAAGTCGACTTACGCCCGGCTGGACGCCCTGATATCCAGGTGGTGGCAGCCCCCCAGGAAGGGCAAGCACTGGAATACACGGCCAGCTTCGATGTCTATCCAGAAATCGTTCTGAAAGATCTTGAAAAGATCAAGGTCGAGCGACCCACAGTGGAAATTACCGACGTTGATGTGGAGCGCGTGATTGAATCGCTTCGCGAGCAGCATAAGCATTTTCACAGTGTTGAGCGGGCTGCGAAGGAAGGTGACCGTGTGAAGATTGATTTCGTTGGCAAACTTGACGGTGAGGCCTTTGATGGTGGCAAAGGTGAGGACTTTGAAAATGTCATCGGTAGCGGACAGCTATTAAGCGACATGGAAAACGGGATCATTGGGCACAAAGCAGGTGAT
>JBFKKS010000043.1:0-14399 GCA_041630955.1 Nevskiales bacterium | reverse complement strand
TATGCCTATTGCACTATCCCCCAATAGAAGCCGGAAAGGGGGAGTTGGACCGGTTTTCAAGGGGTGAGTGAATAAGTATTCGGGGATACGAAACGGTGCTTAGTGCGTGGCGGAATTACCCGGATTTGTGACGGTGATCACAAACATCTTTAGCCAGAATCGCTATGCTTTGGCTTGGGAACTGGCCTGAGCAGTGGGGCATCACCCGATAGCCGCTCGCTGCATCCTCCAGGTAGGAGCAGGCTGGCAAAACGTCGATGCGGAAGCCTGAGTAGAGGCATCAGGTTTTCGTCAGAGTTTCTTGCAGGGACTCGGGGGGAAGCTGCAGATGAATCTGATTGACCGTTTTATCGGTTTTAAGGAGTGGCCAACCAGCCGCAAGACGGTTCTCTTGATGGGGCTGGTGTTTGTTCTGCATGTCCTCTTGCTCCCGATCTTCGTCTACGGTTCCCAGTCGCTGGAGATGGTGAACGCAGAGCTGCTGATGCAGTTGTTTCTGGCCCCTGTAGTGATCACCGCCCTGCTGGTAGCGGTGAGCCTGCGACCGGCGCTGCGGAATGAAGACGCGCGCTGGACGGCTTACGTAATGCTGGTTTTCTACGGTAGCTGGATAGCGGCATTGGTCATGGGCATGGGGTTGTGGAGCAACGTGCTGGAAACCTGGGTGCTGGGTGCCGTGTTCCTGGTCGCACTGTGGTACGACGCACGCTTCGGGGTTGTCAGTATGATCTTCGGCCTGGTCTGGACAGCAGTGATTGTTGCCCTGGTGTTCACGGATGTCCTGCCCTATGCGCCGGTCTTTATTGATCGGAGCCTGGATGCACAGGTTAATCCGCTGTGGACAGCCATGATTATGGTGCCGTTTCTGGTGATGTTCGTTTTCTGTTTCAGTATGGCTGTGTTGACCATGGTGGCGCGCAGCCGGCAGGACGCGTATCTGGCTCAGGCACAGGCCTTGATCCGGCGTTATCTGCCCTCACATCTGGCCGAACGCATTGAGGCGGGAGAACACGAGGCCGAAGCACGACCCGTTCGTCAGAAACTGACCATCTTTTTTTCCGACATCGTGGGCTTTACCGAGGCCTCCGACGAGCTTGATCCGGAAGAGCTGGCCGATGTGCTCAATGAGTACTTATCCGAGATGGCAGAAATCGCCGAGCAACATAATGCTTCCATTAATCACCTGGCCGGTGACGGCATTATGTTGTTATTCGGTGCGCCGAATTTTACCAGCGACAAGGAGCATGCCCGCCAGGCAGTCAGAATGGCGGTAGATATGCAGATGCGGCTAAAACGGATGAAACAGCGCTGGCTGGAACATGGCATGCGTACGCCCGTGCAGGTACGTATCGGGATTAATACCGGCTATGTGTCAGTCGGGGATTTTGGTTCTGCCGGCCGCAAGATTTATACTGCGATTGGCATGCAGGCCAATGTGGCGGCCCGCATTCAGGCCGAGTGCGAGCCAGGTAAGGTGCTCATGAGCGAGTCGACCTGGGCACTGGTAAAAGAAGAAATTCCCTGTCGCGCCAAGGGAGAGCTGAAACTCAAGGGCGTGCATTATCCGGTACCGATTTACGAGGTGCGGGATGACCAACAAGATCGGACGGAACGGGCCAAGGTCACGGCTATTCGCTAGGTATCCTGCCAATCGGAAAATCGAACCAGGTACCGGGATAGGGTTCATTTTTCAGGCTGTAATGCCACCACTCCTTGGCGTAGTTCACGAAGCCGTGTTTCTCCATCAGTGTCTTGAGCTTCAGGCGGTTACTGCGCGCTTCACCGGTGACGTTTTCAGTCAGGGTATGCGAGCTCGGCCCGAAGCAGTCATAGCCGCTGCCCATGTCGAGTTGTCCGGCAGCCGTTCCCGAACAGCCTCGTAAGTCAGGAGAGACGCCCTCCAACGGCTGCCCTAAACGCACAATGGTCAGGTCTACGGTACTGCCGCGAGTATGACCCGAGCAGGCCGCGATGTAGCCCTGGGGAATGAGTTGTGTTTGCGGAATATCCGGATAATAGGTTGCGGCTGTAGGGCTGGTCGGTCCTGCTGCCCAGCGCATGAAATCATCCACTGCGCGCTGCGGCCGGTAGCAGTCCAGTACCTTCAACCCCAGGCCTTCACTTGCCAGTTCAGCGTGGGCGGCCGCCAGTGCCTTGGCAGCGGGGCGGGTAAGCCAGCATTGGGCCTGTTCATAACCGGTAACGGACCGGCCGAGAAAGTTATCTGCCCCCGCATAGCGCAATTCCTGCTCGATAGTGGGGGCTATCTCTGCCAGCGGCACGAAGTCTGCCGGACGGTCCGTACGAGGAGCGGCTTCCGGGCAGGCGGCAGTCACGGCTGGAATTAGCAGGCATGCATGGATCAACCATTTCATGTCGGGATTCTAACGCCTATTCGCATGCAATCCCGCCAGTGCCGGGCCTGTGACGCTGGCAGCAGCCAGTCAGTCGTCTAGCAGGAAGCGTTCCATTTCGGCTGCCACTTCCTCGGGGGCATCGAAATGCAACATGTGGCCTGCCTCGGGCAGTATGGTCGTCATCGAGTTCTGGAAGACCGCGCGTCGGCGCCTGACTTCTTGCTCGCCCAGCATCTTGAACATGCCGGACTTGCCACCGTCGATACACAGCACGGGCGCTGTGACTTCCTTCCACACGGCCTCGGCCTCGGCCAGTCTATAAAGTGATGGGCCATGTATGCGATGCAGCGGGTCGCCGGTTAGTTCTACGCGCCCCTGTGCATTCATCTGTCCCCAGCCCTGGGCAACATGCAGCGCGCGTTCGGGCGTGAGTCGATCGTGATGCTTGCGGATGCGCGCAGCCAGGGCCTCGAAGTCGTCGTAATCCTTATGGGCCTGTGGTTCCTTGATCTGGTCCAGCCACTTGCGTAGTTTGCGTGGCGCTGAGTCGGGCGGCATATCCGGCACGTTCAGGCCGTCCAGAATAACCAGCTTGCTGATTCGCTCGGGTCGAATGCCGGCATACATGCTCGCGATCTGTGAGCCCATGCTGTGGCCGGCCAGGCATACGGGTGTATCCCCGACTGTGGCTTCCAGAATGGCCTCCAGATCGGCGTAGTACTCTGGGAACCAGTATCCACCCGGCACCCAATCGCTGAGGCCAAAGCCGCGCATATCCGGTGCCATTACGCGCCATTCATTCTGCAGGCCATCGACTACGAACTGGAAGCTGTGCGAAACATCCATCCAGCCATGTAGCAAAATCAGCGGCGGCGCATCCTCGTGCCCCCACGATCGCAGGTGCAACTGCAGGCCGCGTATTTGCAGAAATTGGGATTGACTGACCTTCATTAGATATTCAATTCACCTTTGATGAAAGCTTCCATCACTGGCATGCGATCATGACCGAAGAACATCGTGTCGTTGACGAAGAAGGTCGGGGCGCCAAACGCGCCGCGGCTGATGGCACTTTCACAGTTGGCCTTGAGTTCATCTTTAATGGCCTGGTCTTGTGTCGCCTCAAGCAGGGCTGCACCATCCAGCCCCATGCCGTCGGCAATTTCCTTTAGCACATCGGCCTGGCTGACATCCTGGCCTTCACCCCAATGGGCAGCCATTACGGCGCGGGCAAATACCGGCCCCTGGCTGGTAGCCATGGCAGCCACGGCCATGCGCATGGGTAGCAGGCTGTTAATCGGAAAGCTGGCCGGCGCGCTCAGCGGTACCCCTAGATAAGCCGCGACGTTTTTCAGGTCGCTCATCATGTATTTGCCCTTGGCTGGCACACTGAGACCGGGTGGTGCATTGCCGGTGGCCTTGAAGGCGGCACCGATGAGGAAAGGGCGATACTGGACTTTTACTCCGCAACGATGCGCCAGCGCATCGATCTGCGTGGATGCAAAATAGGTGTAGGGGCTGGCTGCATCCCAAAAGAATTCAATGCGCTGCTCGCTCATGTTGCACTCCCAAATATGTTTAGATACCAAACGGTATGGAGTGTGCCACGCACAAGTTTGGAAATACAGCCTAAAATGCTGGCATTAGCGGAGGTAAAGCAAGCATGACCTATTGTTTGGGTATCAAGGTAAATGATGGACTGGTGTTCGCGGCTGATCGGCGCACCAGTGCCGGTGTCGACGATGTGCGCTCTTACACCAAGTTGCATCGTTTCGAATTGGCGGCCGATCGTGTCTTTGCGTTAATGAGCGCTGGCAACCTTGCGACCACCCAGGCGGTGCTCAACCGTGTGCGCCGTGACCTGAATGATGCCAAGGCGACAGAGAGCCTGTTGACCATGCGGCATATGTTTGACGCGGCCGAGTACCTTGGCAGGATTCTGGTGGATGCTCAGGCACGGGTGCCAGCGAAGACCAAGGACAATGCGGCAAACCTGGAGACGACCCTGCTACTGGGCGGCCAGATCGAAGGCGAGGAACCCAGCCTGTACCTGATTTACCCGATGGGGAACTGCATCACGACTTCACCTGAAATGCCTTTTTTGCAAATTGGTGAAAGTAAATACGGTAAACCGATTCTCGACCGCATTATTCGTCCGGAGGTGACATTGGGTGACGCCGCGCGTTGCGCGCTGGTTTCACTCGAGTCGACCATGCGCAGCAATATCTCGGTTGGCCCGCCACTGGACGTGGTGGTGTATCGCCGCGATAGCCTGGTTTTCGACTGGCAGATGCAGTTCGATTACAGCGATCCTTTCTATAATGATCTGCAGTCCGAATGGACGCGCCAACTGGAAATGGCCTTTCATGCCCTGCCGCGGTTTTACTGGGAACCTATCGGTGATGCCCAGTCGGAAACGAGTCTTTCCCAGCAGCAAATGCAACAGCCCCACCCCGACGGTTTGATTCAACCCCCGAAATAGCTGGCGGCCAGGCGCCGATGCAAGTTGGCCAGACCCTGTTGAATTTCGTCTATGAAGTTATGCAAGCCATCCTGATCCATGGTCGTCAGGTTGGCATCATCGACGATGCATTTGAGCCTTTGCAGTTGGTGCCAGGATTCAGGGCTTGAGGGCAGGCGTTGCAGCTGTGAGCCCATATGAAACAGGCAGAAGTGCACCGAGCGCGGGAAGTCATGATTCTGTATAAGGAACTGTAATACTGAGGTGCCGTTAACGCGTAGCCTCACATGTCGCCGGTACATCTGATAGGCAGTGAGCGACTTGAGAACGCTCATCCACTGAATATTCTGCAGTGGTGCCAACTCATCGGCCTGGTGCGGCAGCAGGTCGGCCGAGGTGATGTCGATGATGCGGCTCGTCATATCCGCCTGTTCCAGGTGAAAGCCCAGGCGCATGAATCGGTAGGCCGTGTCGTGGCTCATGCTGGTATACAGCATGCCAACGATGCGCTGTATGTCGCGAATGATTTCCGTCAGGCCGTTATGCCGGTGCTGGCGAAGCAGCGCTCGCTCACCATGATCCCGCACGTCGTAGTAGAGGTCATTGATGAGTTCCCATACTTCGCGCGGGGTCACATCGCGGGAGGTGCGCATGTTCTCACGCGCCATGCGCAGGGTGCTCAGAATGGAGTCCGGGTTGTCAGGGTCGCAGATCAGGAAGCGCAATACGTTGGCTTCCGAGGCATCCGAATAGGCCTTGTTAAATGCGGCTTCGTTACCGGAGATTTCAACCAGCGGCAGCCAGCCCGGCGTAATCAGCCGTGGCAGGTCGAGCAGAAGGTAGGTATTGACGTTGATCAGCCGAGCGGTGTTTTCTGCGCGCTCCAGATAACGTGCAAACCAGTACAGGTTGCCTGCGACCCTGGACAACATCAGCCTTTCTCCCCTGTATCCACGATCCAGGTGTCCTTGCTGCCGCCTCCCTGTGAACTATTCACCACCAGCGAGCCCTTGCGCAATGCGACCCGGGTCAGTCCGCCAGTGGTGACGTACTGTTCCTTACCCGACAGGATGAATGGCCTCAGGTCCAGGTGGCGAGGTGCGACACGCTTTCTGGATAGGGTGGGGGCGGTTGACAGGGCCAGTGTGGGTTGGGCCATGTAGTCGCGTGGCGAGTCCAGAATCAGCGCCTTGAAGCGCTCACGCTCGGCCTCCGAGGCATGTGGCCCGATGAGCATTCCGTAACCGCCGGATTCATTGGCCGGCTTGACCACCAGTTTGTCCAGATTCGCCAGTACGTATTCCTGCTCTTTCTTCAGGTGGCAACGATACGAGGGCACATTGGGGAGAATAGCGTCCTCACCCAAGTAGTACTTAATAAAGTCAGGCACATAGGTATAGATAACCTTGTCATCGGCGACGCCCGCGCCGGGGGCATTGGCGAGCGCAACCTTGCCATTCAGCCAGGCACGAAACAGGCCGGGGGTACCTAGCATCGAGTCCTTGCGAAACACTGTCGGGTCCAGGAACAGGTCATCAATGCGCCGGTAAATAACATCGACCCGTCGTGGCCCGCTGATGGTACGCATGTAGACACAGTCGTCCTGGTCGACATACAGGTCAGAACCGATCACCAATTCGATACCCATTTGCTGGGCCAGGTAGGCATGCTCAAAGTAGGCAGAGTTGTAAATACCAGGTGTAAGCAGTGCGATGGTGGGCTGTTTTACGCGTCTCGGGGACAGGGCGGCGAGGGTATCGTAGAGCTGGGTGGGGTAGTCATCCACAGGCATGATGTTGGCGGTTTCAAAGACCTCGGGAAATACCCGCTTCGATACCATGCGGTTTTCCAGCATATAGGACACACCCGAGGGCACTCGCAGGTTGTCTTCCAGCACATAAATGGTGCCATCGGAGTCGCGAACCAGGTCGGTACCACAGATATGCGCCCAAGTTTTCAGTGGCGGGGAGACGCCCACGCATTGAGGACGAAAGTTTTTCGACCGTTCAATCAGGTATTTGGGAAATACGCCATCGCGAATAATATTTTGCTTGTTATAGATATCGTGAATAAACATGTTCAGCGCTCGGACGCGCTGCTTCAGGCCGTCCTCCACACGCTGCCATTCTGATAGTGGAATAACGCGCGGAATGATATCGAACGGCCAGGCGCGGTCGATCATCTGGCCCTCGCTGTAAACAGTAAAGGTGATCCCCATGAGTTTGATGGTTAAATCCGAAGCCTCGCGCCGGATTCGGATATCGGCATCTGACAGGCTGCGAAGGTAATCGATCAATGGTCGTGCAGCCGTACGCGGCTCTCCGTTCGGCATGAACAGTTCGTCGTAAAAGCCGTCGCTGCGGTATTTGTCCCAGTTGATCGTCATTCTTTGTATCGCCTGATCTATTAGATACGCTGAACCAGCTTTACCTGTAATGCAAGCCTTATACCAGTTCGTGTACTGTGCAAAAGTCAGGCAGGTGGCCTACAATGCCCGACTTCCAATTCCACCAGGCCCCTGCCCGTGACTGTTGCTCGAGCACTCGAATTCAAAGGACGCATGCTGACCATGACTGTCCTCAAAGTGGGCAGCGCGGATCTTGGGCAAATAGAGGCCGATCTGGCAGCGCGGATTGATAATGCGCCGGGCTTTTTCAGGGACATGCCGGTGCTGCTGGACATAGGTGTAGACAGCCTGGATCTGGCGGGTCTGCTATCTCTGTTAAGACGCAATGACATGATTCCAGTCGCGCTTTATCAGCCTACCCCGGCCATGGCCGAAATGGGCAGGGAACTCAGCCTGGGCGTCTTGCAGGACATGCGACCCGTGCGTGAAGTGCCAGCTGCCGAACCAGAGCCTGTGACGGAACCCGTCGCCGATTCGCCCGTTACCGCCGAGCGCGCCGCCCCTGCCGCCCCCGCCGAGCCCGTGTATCGCCCGACGCGCGTGGTTCGTCAGCCAGTGCGATCGGGACAACAGATTTATGCCCGTGGTGGCGACCTGATCGTGTTGGCGCCGGTGAGTGCCGGGGCTGAAGTTCTGGCCGACGGGCACGTGCACATTTATGGTGCATTGCGGGGCCGAGCCCTGGCCGGGGTAGAGGGTGATGCCAATGCGCGTATTTTTTGCCAGCAACTCGATGCCGAGTTGGTGGCAGTGGCCGGTTGTTACACGGTCAATGAAGACATCGACCCCGCCGTGCGCGGTAAGTCGGTACAGATCAGCCTGGCAGGCGAGCGCCTGCAGATTGAAGCCAATTAGGCTTAACAGCATCAAGCATTAGAGGAATAGCAGTGGCAAGAATAGTTGTGGTGACATCAGGCAAGGGCGGCGTTGGCAAGACGACAACCAGTTCGTCCTTTGCCACCGGTCTGGCCCGCCGCGGGCACAAGACAGCCGTAATCGACTTTGACGTCGGATTGCGTAATCTGGATCTCATCATGGGCTGCGAACGTCGTGTGGTGTACGACTTCGTGAACGTGATCAATAAAGAGGCGAACCTGCAGCAGGCACTGATTCGCGACAAGCGCTTCGAGAACCTGTACATCCTCGCCGCCTCGCAAACCCGTGACAAAGACGCATTGACGCAGGCCGGTGTTGGCCGTGTGCTGGAAGAGTTGTCCAAGGACTTTGAGTTCATCGTTTGCGATTCGCCTGCCGGTATCGAAAAAGGCGCGATGATGGCGATGTACTACGCCGATGAGGCGCTGGTCGTGACCAACCCTGAGGTTTCTTCAGTACGTGATTCGGATCGGGTGCTAGGACTGCTGGATAGCAAGACGCAGCGCGCCGAAAAGGGTGAGAAGATCAAGGAGCACCTGGTTGTAACCCGTTACTCCGCCGAACGTGTTGCGCAGGGTGAAATGCTCAGTGTTGAAGACGTCGGCGATATTCTCTCCATCCAGCTACTGGGTGTTATTCCCGAATCGCAAGACGTGCTGAACTCTTCGAATGCCGGCACGCCGGTGATCATGGAAGAGGAGAGCAACGCGGGTCTGGCCTACGACGACCTGGTTGCTCGTTTCCTGGGCGAGGATCGCCCGCACCGTTTCATCCAGGCCGAGAAGAAGGGTTTCTTCGGCCGTTTCATGGGGCGCTGATATGGACTGGGCATCTTTTTTCCGTCGCCCGCAAAAGGGCAGCGCCTCGCTGGCGAAAGAGCGTCTGCAGGTGATCGTGGCGCATCAGCGCACCGGCATGTCAGACCATCCGGATTACTTTCCAAAGCTGCAGCGTGATCTGCTTAAGGTAATCCGCAAATATGTGCAGGTTAACGACGACGCCGTACGTATAGAAGTCGAACGTGACCACGATATGGATCTGCTGGAATTGAATATCACCTTGCCAGAGCTGGCGGCCGTGCCTCCGACCCCGGCAGCACGCAAATCGCCGACCACCCGCAATGCACGAAAGGCCAGAGGCGCCCGCTAACAGGCAGCCTCGCTGAACTGAATCCGGGATGTTACGTATGCGTGTTTGGCTTCTTGTCAGTTTGGCCTGGGGGTTATGCTCGGGCGTTGCCTTGGCTGAAACGCCCCTCTCTTTGGGCATCAATGTCGGGACCACGGGCCTGGGTCTGCAACTACACGCCGGTGTCAGCGAGACGCTGAATGTTCGTTTGGGCTATAGCCGCTTCAGTGGCAGCGAGGGTGTGGACGCGGATGATAATAACGGCGTACCGAATGACGAACTGCGCTACGACGGTACGCTCAAGCTCAACAATCTCAGCCTGCTGGCCGACTGGTACCCGTGGGCCGGGAACTTCCATGTGTCGGCGGGCGGTGTGCTCAACGACAATGACCTGAAAGTGAGGGCACGTTGCAATAACCCTTCCGGTTGCGAGGTGGGTGAGGATAACTTCTCACGCACGGAGATCGGCACCATTACCACGGACATCGATTTCAACAGTTTTGGCCCTTACCTGGGTATCGGCTGGGGCAACCCAGTGGGCGGTGAAACCGGCATCCACTGGAATTTCGAGCTGGGGGTGATTTACGTTGGTGAACCGAGCGTTGAGATGAGCTCGAATGGCAATTGCGCAGGCTTTCTGTCCACCTGTCGCAATGCGATCGAGGACGAGGCGGATGAACTGGAAGATGACTTGAGCGATCTGCAATTCTATCCGGTTATATCCCTTGGCCTGGGTTACCGCTTCCGCTAGGGAAAGGGCGGCAGAATCCGGGAGCCAGCTGCGGTGGGGATTCCGCTGCCATAGGCCGCAGTGGTGCATGTCTGTCTTAATATTGGCCTGTTTACTGATTCGGGACCGAGTGTTCAGTAAACCGGTCGCCTGTTATCGCGCATCCAGTTTCGTTGATCGGGGAAAGGCAGCAGGGGCCTACCGTGAACGCCCCTTGCCAGGTTTATTGAAGCAGTTTCCAGATGCCCCAGCTAGCAAACGCGATGAGGGCCCAAGTCAGGGCAGAGCCAACCAGCGCATAGAACATCATGCGCTCAGGATGGTCTTCGTGGCTGTCAAAGCCGTTGGATATGTGCGAAGGCCAGTCACTCTTGGGACTGGAATCGGCATGGATGAATTGTTTCATTATTTTCCCCGAGATACCAAATCCGTCATCCCGAGGATTTAGCCCTGTTGGCGCTGGGCCTTAATAGTCCCTTTTTGGCCTTATTTAATTTGTGGGAAATTCTATGTTTCCCTTGTCAGCATTTGACTACTTTAAGTGGTCAGGCGTCAAATCCGGCTGGAAAATAAAACAGTTCAGCGGCTATCAGGGCTTGAGACTGCGCCTCAGCACCTTGCCGATGCTGGTCTTGGGCAGTTCATCGCAAAAAGCAATGGAGCGCGGTCGCTTGTAGGCAGTCAGGTTTGCACTGCACAAATCCAGTAATTCTTCCGCCCGCAGGGCCGGGTTTGCCTTGACGACATACAGTTTGACGGCTTCACCGGTGTTGGTATCCGGCACCCCTACGCAGGCACATTCCAGCACGCCATCATGGGCTGATACCAGCGCCTCTATTTCGTTGGGATACACGTTGAAACCGGACACCAGGATCATATCTTTCTTGCGGTCGACAATGCGAAAGTAGCCGTATTCATCGCAGGTTGCGATATCTCCCGTGCGAAGAAAGCCATCCTTGGTAAAGACAGCTTTATTTTCTTCGGGTTTGTTCCAATAGCCGCGCATGACCTGTGGGCCGCGTATATACAGTTCACCGGCTTCTCCAACCGCAACTTCCTTGCCTTTCTCGTTGCGTATGGAAAACTCGGTTGATGGCAGTGGCAGGCCAATACTGCCGGTGAAGGCCTCGATATCCAGTCGGTTTACGGATGCCACGGGCGAGGTCTCAGTCAGCCCATAACCCTCTATGATTGGTTTTCCAGTGAGCGCCTGCCAGCGTTCGGCGACGCGGGGCAGTATGGCGGCTCCGCCACCCAGGGTGAATTTCAGGCGACTGAAATCGGCCTCCTGGAAATTGGGTGTATTAAGCAGCCCGTTGAATAACGTGTTCACGCCGCTAATCACGCTGAACTGATATTTGCTTATTTCACGGGCGGCGGCTGGCAGATCCTGTGGATTAACAATGAGCAGATTTTTTGCGCCCAGTTTCATGAATACCAGGCAATTCACGACCAGGGCAAATATGTGATAAAGCGGCAGAGCCGTGACCACAATCTCGCGGCCAGGCTCCGTGTAGCCATCAACCCAGGCGCTGACTTGCTCCAGATTTGCCACCAGATTGCCGTGGGTGAGTTCGGCGCCCTTGGCCAGCCCCGTTGTTCCGCCGGTGTACTGCAGAAAAGCCAGATCATCCAGGCAGAGGTTAACGGTCTTGTAGGCGGTTGCCTCGCCCTGCTTCAGAGCGGTTCTCAAAGCGGTTGTCCTGGCAATTTTCCACTTCGGGACGCTTTTGATGATGTATTTATTAAAAATATTGATCGCGAGCCGACGGGGCGCAGGCAAAAGGTCGCCAATCTGCGTGGTGATGACATGAGCCACAGGCGTGTCATCGATCACCTGCTCCAGGGTGTCCAGATGATTTTCCGCGACAACAATCGCGCAAACCTCGGCATCGTTAAGTTGATGTTTTAATTCGGCAGGCGTGAACTTCGGGTTCACGTTGACCACCACCAGGCCTGCGCGAAGAATGCCAAACATGACCACCGGATACTGCAACAGGTTGGGCATCATAATTGCTACGCGAGCACCAGGCTCCAGGTGTAGGCAGTTTTGTAGAAAGCCAGCAAAATGTTCCGCTTGCTGGTCGAGTGTCTGATAGCTGATTGACTCGCCCAGGCACTCAAAGGCAGGGCGATTGCGAAAACGTACCAGACTGCGTTCCAGCACATCGACCACCGAACGATAGGCATCGGTGCTGATGGTTGGTGACACGGTGTCCGGGTAACTATGGAGCCAGCTTTTATCCATTTTTTTCATCAGGGTTCTTGTTGGCCGTGACCATCGCCAGGTCTCGCAGGGTCAGGCCCTTGAGGGTTTGCGCCTGTTGCTCTTGCATGCGTGCAACCAGATCATTGACCTTGTCATAAGGGTGTTGGTCACTACGGTCCAGTCGTAGTTCCGCGTCGCTGCTGCGAATATCCCGGATGAGGTCCTGTAGCGAGATGCTCGACAGGTCACGCTCCGGTAATAGATGTGGTTGGGTAATCCCGCCCTCTGTCAGGTAACCATGAGATGTGAGCAGATCAATTACATGAAAGACATGGCGAGGCGGTAGGCGGGTGTGTTTGGCCAGCGCGGTGGCCCGCCAGGGTGGGCGGTTTTCTATAAAGTTGCGCCCGATCAGGGCCATAATAAGCAAGGCCAGTTGCTCAAGCAGTTCACCCCCCATATGGTTAACGAGCTGACGGCGAGTCAGGAATTCAGGGTGCTGGAGCAGGAAGGCGACGTGGCAGCCCAACAGTAAGACCATCCAGCATACGTACAGCCAGATTAGCAGCAGAATAACGATAGCAAAGCCCGAATAGACGGCGCTGTAGCTGCTTAGGTTGCTGGCGAAATTGGCAAATATCCAGCTTGCGCTTTGCCACACGATTCCGGCAAAGAAGCCACCAGCCAACGCGGGGAGTACTCGTACCCGCGTGTTAGGAATGAAAACATACAGAAATGCGAACCCGAGGCACGTTACTAAATAGGGCAGAACCCCGGCGGCCACCAGCATAAGGGAGCCGAACGGTTCGATCTCGATTATGCGTTGCACCAACCGGTTGCTCATCAACGATGCAGTCAGCCCAACTATCAGGGCCAGAATGAGGGGGCTGATTGTGAGCACACTGAAATATTCGCTAATGCGGCGTACCAGGTTACGCGAGCGTTGCACCTGCCAGATGTAGTTGAAGCCGTTTTCGACTTTTTGTATCAGTGAGATGGCGGCGAACAGCAATAGCGCCAGACCTACTGTGCCCAGAATACCCACCTTGACGTTGCCCACGAAGCTGATGATCAGCCTGGTCAGTTCATCGGCCCCCCCTCCGAGTGGCTGCAATACATTGGCCAGTATGGGTTCAATCAGATTGTGTACACCGAAGGCCTTGAGCAGGGAAAAGCCCAGCGCCAGAAAGGGCACCAGTGATAACAAGGTGGTGTAAACCAGCCCCATGACACGCAGGGTGAACTGAGGGTCCGTCAGGTCGTTGAGCAGAAGATAGGTAAGCCGCATGCAAATCAGCCACCATCGACGTGTGCCCTGCGCCTCCTCAAGGTCCTCGTGCCAGAGCCGGTTTTCTAGGAGTAAACGCCAGTTATTCAACATGCTTGGCTCACTGCGTATATTGAAACAGCTTGGTCAATCTAACCTGTTAATTTAATTAGCTTATTTTCCAGAAAGACAATTCTGGCCTGAACCGGATTAATTTTGGGGAACTTATTACGCCAGGCCAAGTCCCAGCGTACCGCAGGCGGGCAATAACTTCATCCAGAGACCGCAGAGGAGGCCTGAAAAATTATTCTGTACACGTAGTTGACAGACCCTTTCCTGCTCATTATGATGCACAGCAACAAATTGTTGCAATGCACAATTTGAGATAAAACAGGTTGTCCACCTATATCGCATTGTCCATACATCTAGGAGTTTATTCATGGCTATTCAGGAAATCATCAAAGACGCGCAGAGCCGCGTTGAAGTCGTTGGTCAGCGTGCGCAGGCCGCTGCCAATGCTGCGAATGCTGCCAATAAGAAGGTAGTAGACATTACTCGCAAGAGCGCCACCAAGCTGGCTGACGTTAACAGCAAGGCTGCCAAGGGTGCTTACGAGGCTGTGCTGGCCAGTGCCAAGAAGGCTCGTGAAGCCGGTGTGAAGGACGTGGCTGCCAAGCCCGTCGAATTCCTGCCTGCCGAAGTCAAGGATCTGGCTGTTGCTGCCTACAATGACAGCGTTAAGCTGCTGAACAAGACTGGCAAGGACCTGCAGAAGGCTGCCAAGCAAGGCGTAGACAAGGTTCGCGCTGAACTGACAGGCGCCAAGAAGGTTGCTGCCAAGCCAGCTGCCAAAAAGGCTGCTGCCAAGAAGCCAGCTGCCAAGAAGGCCGCTGCTGAAAAGGCACCTGCTACGACTACTGCTGCTTAAGTCCGGCTAGCAGAACGAAGGCGGCCCGGGAAACCGGGC